>JAIOQD010000531.1 GCA_021413595.1 Bacteroidota bacterium
AACTTTACGCAATACTGGTCTTTTAGATAGTTTTTTGAACCACTCCATTCTTTAATTTCCGGGAAAAGTTTAACCAGGTCATAACGACCGTTTAATTTTGATTTAATTAACGTAAAAGCAGCCGCCTCTGCTTTTTTTAAAACGTGCGTTGCTCCGGTAGTTATTTGATCAAGAAAGTATTGTTTAATACTTACGTCAATGTCTTTGTTGGTGATGAATGTGTATATCATAGTTTCATTTATTAGTTTACCAAGCTCCTTTGGAGTTGCTTCTTTCGCCTAATACGGGTAATGGATTATTTGTCGGGATAAATTTGTTTAAATATGATATTGCAGCTTCATCCGCATCCGGGCTATCGTCATGTGAATTATATCCCGGTTCAATAGATTTTAACTGGTTTATTCCGGTTTGCATGTCAATGTTATACTCCTCTTTTTTGTTGTAATAAACCCTTCCATTTTGGTAATAGGGTTGCATGCCAACTATTCTCACAAATTTGTTTTGTGCAGGCCTTTCGCATTGAATTAAACGTATTTCGTATTTCGTTTCTTCAAACACTTGATCGCGGGTCATTTTAAGTGCATCGTTCCAAAACTGGGATTCATACATCCAAAGAACGTTAACGTTTTCAGGTAATTTTCTATCAAAGTCAATCATGAACTTAATAGCTTCTGCCATTTTACACTGTCTTACAAAGGCTTTAATGCAATAAAATTTCTTTTCTTTTAATCCCCATATTTTTATTGCATTGTAATCCGCACTGGTTGTTCCGGCATAAGCAACATCCCAATGCGCTACAATGCATTCAAAATGGTCTAAGCGTGGAAGCTGTGCCCATTGTATTTCTCCATCCTTAAATATCTTTCCTTCTATCTGCGGATTGTTCATCTGCTCTGTTTGGAAAGCATAATCACCGACCACCTCTTTTAGGTCATCAAAATACTTTTTCGTGTATTTCTGATACCAGCTCGGGTTTCCGTTTTTATCAAGTGCATTCACAATATTCACTCTTGCATTGTTCTTGCCTTTGCTAAGCGCTTTAATTTTGTCGATCACTTTAGCTATAATCCCCTGTCTGCTGATAAGGTTATTCGCAAATAATAATCGTGCACCTTTATTGTCCATTGCGCCATACAAAGCGCCAAAAATCCATTTTACAACTTTTAAAACACGTCTCTCGTTTTCTACAATTTCATCATCATCAATATCATCAATCACAACAATATTGGGTCTCTTATTTTTGTATCTGATACCGCGCGGGCTTTGCCCCCTTCCAAGACTGAAGAATGCGGAACCGTTTTTGGTTACGAAATTCCCGTCTTCCCAGCTACCTAATTTCTTTTGTTCGCCAAAGTCCGCTAATATTTGTGGGTTGGCTTCAAATTCTGCCTGAAGATCACTTAGTAATATTTTTGCGTCATCTGCGCTTTTCCCAACCAATAGCATTACATCAATCTGATCATCCATCCATAACCAAAATGGAATCATTATATCCATGTGCGTGCTCTTTGCGTGACCACGAGCCCATACTTCGGCATCAATACACACTTTATTCTTTTTGATATAGTTGGCAGCTTCTATTTGAAAATCGGCACATTCAGAAGAAGCGTAGTGTGGGAAGTAGTATTTCACAGCTGCTCTGTAATCCTTCTTTAGCCTTTGGATGCGAAGCTTCTTATTGTTATCACTTTCGTTAAGATTAACCTGCGAGTATCTTTGTATCTGCGAAATCTTATCGAGATACCTTTCAAGCGCTAGTCTGTCGTCTTTTTTTACCATGTTATTTTAACTCCTCTGCTAATAGCGTTAAGTACTCCTTTTGAAAATCAATAAGTTGCATAAATAGCTTCGCGTTATTTTGATGCAACGATGCCATAAACTTTTCAAGGCAATGAATGTGAGTACGAAGTGAGGCTTTCCCATCTATTTGTAATCGCTCAATCATGGCGCTTACTTTGCTCATCTCGTCAATTACCGAACGCATAGTATCCTCGCCATCTTTGTCTTTGCTCTTTTCAATTTTCAGGCGTTTATCCAAAAGGATATTCAGTAGCTCATTGTATTTGCTGATAAGTACATCAGGAGTTGTTTGCGTTGAAATCCGCAGTTCTTTCCAGTTTCCTTTATCAACCCAGTTCCCTACTGTTTTTTCGCTAACCTTTAGTTTTTTAGCTATTTCCTTAGCGGTTAAGCATTGTTCAATATAAAGTGATTGCGCAATTTGTTTTTCATTCTCTTTTGCCATAGTACAAAGTTGAGCCAATAAAGGGACAAGAAAAAAAACACTTTCGTATACCTCCGCAGAAAGCGCACACATGGTTATTTTATGGAGGTGTGTACGAAAGCCAATTTTTTTAGCGCGGAAAAGCACCGCAACTTTGCATCACAGAATCGCAAACAAATCAGGTCGCCAAAAATGTCGAAACCAAAATTTCAAATATCATGTGAAGCACAAAGCGGAGTTGCAGTAATACGCATTGATGGTATTATTGCTGAATGGAAAGACAGCGCAATGGAGTTTAAAAATAAAATTGATTCATTGATTGCAACTGGAATTGTTGACGCAATAGTTTATATTAAAACTGGAGGAGGCGATTGTTTTGAAGCAAACGAAATTGTAAATGAAATTAAAAGGTTCCCCGGAACAATAAAGGCTGAGCTTGGTTCCATTTGCGCAAGTGCCGGAACATACATTGCATCAAATTGTTCTTATGTTTCAGCTGCAAGGAATTGTTCTTATATGATCCATAAGCCAATTGGTGACTTTAATGGGAATTCTGGCGAAATAAAAGCATCATTAAAAGCGCTCACAAACTTAGAAGCGGAATATGCAAAATCATATTCAGAAAAAACAGGTCTGCCAGTTTCAAAAATCGAAGCAATGTGGGTTGAGGACTACTGGATGAATTCTGAAGAGGCTAAGAAACTTGGATTTATTAATGAAATAATCGGAGAGGCTCCTATCACAGACGAATTTATTGAAACAATTAAAGCTTTTGGGTATAAAAATATGCCCACAATAACCGCATTTACAAACGAAACCACAAAAAAAACAAATATAATGAAGGAATTACTTATTTCGGCTTCGATGGGAGCCCTGATTGCTGGCGCAAGTGATGCAGCAGTGTTAGCATATTTTGAAGGTTTAAAAGCGAAAGCTCTAACCGCAGATGCTTTAAAAACTGAATTGGATAACCTGAAAAAAACGGCTGCCGAAGAAAAGGCGGATGTTGTATTGGAGGCTGCAACAAAAGCCAAAAAGATTACAGCAGCTCAGAATCCATTTTACAGAAAAAACCTGATTGAAGATTTTGCCGGAACAAAAGCAATGCTTGACGCAATGCCGTCATTAACAAAATTGAGTGCTGAAGTGGAGGGTGTTAAATCAACGGAAGATCGTTCGGCATGGACTTATGCTGATTATCAAGACAAAAATCCAGAAGCATTAGCAGAGCTGGCCAAAACTGATGAAGCTCATTTTAAAGTAATTGCGGAAAAGCATTACGGTACAAAATTTTAAGCTATCGCGATAAAAACGCGATAAAAATGAAAATAAAAAAAGTAAAAACAATTAAAAAAAAACGAAATGAAAAAAATATTTAAAATTACAATTTTAGCGCTATTGAGCATTTTTGTTGGTATTTCAACTGTTAATACCCTTGGCTTACCACCTTTGTTGGTTCTTGGCGGATTGGTCGCCTTTAGCTTAATTCCAATGCCAACCGGAGTTGCTTCAATGGCTGTGGCACTTAATTCAGTGATTATAGCAGAGTTGAGAAAACAGTTTAAGGATATGGATGCAAGTTTTCTTAATCCCATCAAGTCGTTTGATGATAAAGTCAATAATGATATTATTAATTTCAACGAGATCGGTGCAGATCCTGCCGTGTTGGTAGATAATGTGACCTATCCAATTGCGGTGAATGGTAGAACTGATGACAAAATACCTGTAAGTCTGCATAAGTTTGATACTGAAAATACCAAAATTACGGATGATGAATTGCAGGCGTTGCCTTATGATAAAAAATCTTCAGTAATGATGTCGCATAAAGAAGCTTTAATGCGTACATATCTTAAACTTGGTGCGCATAGCCTCGCACCTGCTGCCGATGCTGTAAGCACACCTGTTTTTAAAACAACAGGAGCAACGGTAGGATTAAGAAAGAGATTGAAGGTTGAAGACCTTGTGGCCTACAAGGAGTTAATTGATGCTCTTGAAATTCCAATTGAGATGCGTCACCTTGTGTTGTCAAGTGCGCACGTGAATGATTTGTTATTGATTGACCAAACGTTCAGAGACCGTTATTACAATACAGAAAGCGGAAAAATTATTAAAAACATTTATGGTTTTAATATTTTTGAAAGTCTTCACACTCCGAAATATGTAGGAACTACCTACGCTAAAAAAGCTTTTGGCGCAGCTGCTGCCGCAACGGATATTAACTCATCGGTTTTCTTCAGCAATTTGAATGCAATGAAGGCTATCGGTTCAATATCCATGTATCGT
>JAIOQD010000666.1 GCA_021413595.1 Bacteroidota bacterium
CCCAAAGCAAGGCCAAGAAATAAGGCATTGAAACCAAAAAGTCCGTTTAGTATTTCGTCCCTATTAAAGCCGATAAAATAGGCTGATAGATTTATTAAAACGATTGCTGCCAAACCCGATAATCCTATATAAGGCGAAAAAAAGGTCACTATTAAAATAATAATGGCAAAAATATTATTTAAGGAAAAAAACATCAAACTATAGCTATTCAGAATAGATTGAAACCAATAATTTGTTTTTGCTTTTTCGAGTATAGTATTCAAAATAAGTTGTTAAATTATGGTGTAATTGTTATGAACAGATTTTATACCAGACGGTAGAACCTAAAAAAAACTAAATGTTAAATTTAGAGTTTTATTTGAATTAATTATAAGAGCAAGTCTGTTTTTTATTGAAAACAAGAATATTATTCTGATTTTACGTTAAGAGGATCCGTATTTGCGGTTTAATAATTATATTTATAAAAAATATTATATTTTATTCAAATTCATCTTTTGTATAACCTTTTTTAATATCAAATCAGTCTGAATAACTATGGGATCCACCGTCAATTTAAAAGATAAAATAAAAGTAGCCAATTTATTGAAATTGAAAGAACAATCCGTATTCAAGAATTTTGTGACCTGGTTTGAAATTCCTGCCTATAATCATTACAGATCAGTAGCTTTTTTTAATTATATCTATGGGATCGAAATTACAACAGTAGAACTCAATGGGTTTGCTATGGGCTTTTTCCCTTCCGAAAGCGGTATAGGAGGCGCAATAGTGACGGGGCAAGGTTGTGTACCCAGCGAAATTGGTCCATTAATTTATTTAAATGGCGGACTTGACTTAAATAACGTGTTATCCAAGGTAAATGAGGCTGGCGGCAGGGTGGTAATGGAAAAGAGCTACCTAAGCGATACAGCTGGTTATTTTGCCTTGTTTATTGATTCAGAAGGAAATAGGTTGGCGCTGCATTCCAAACATTAAAAAAATAGATGTTGGATATTAGATGTTAGATTTTAAAACATTAAAGAATAGATGTTTAAAATTAGATGTTGTAATAGGATCTTTACCGGGATTCAATATCTAAAATCCAATATCTAAAGTCCAACATTCAACATCCAACATCCAATATCTAACATCCAATATCCCACATCACAATACAAAAAAGATGAATTCAAAACATTACAATATAAATCAGTTAAGAATTGATTTGTGGAATGAGCTTAAAGAAAAAAGTAATCTGATAACACGTATTCAATCAAATGAAACATTATTAGATGAACGTTTAAGTGAGTTGAATGAAATTCTCCAAAACTTATTAAGTATAGAGCAGTATTTTTCTTTTCCCGGGTCAACCCTTGTCAGGAGAATAATTAAATCTGTTAAAAAGGGCGAATTAAAGGCCGTTAGCAATCAGGTTGCTGAAATAGTTCAACTTTTGGTAAGCGATAACTATAGAACTCATCCCGAGATGTTGGGTGAAAATTTTAATGCCGGCATCCCACTTGACAGTAAAAAAGATAAACTTTCAAGCAGCTCAAAAAAAAATTATTTTGAAGTACTCTATGTAGAAGACATGTCTGTTAATGAAGAGTTGGTACTTAAAAATAAAATTAAGGAACTTATTAATCCTAATAGTTCTTTAACGTATGATCTGGTGGTGCAGCATTCCTTTCAGGATGCTTTAATATGTCTTTTTTTTAATTACAACATACAAGCAGCCTGCATTAGATATGCGCCTTTGCATTCCTCAACAAACATTACTAAGCACATAAAACCATTTATTCAAAACGTTTTAAAAATTGATCTTTCGAATGTAACGGATGCCGAAATAGGACCTCTTTTAGGAAAATATATCCACCAGTTCAGACCAGAATTAGATATTTATTATATCACCGATACTTCATTAACTCATTTAAAAGATTCTACATTAAAAGCTTTCAGAAGAATATTTTATCGGATGGAAGATGTTCAGGAACTTCACTTAACAATTATCAGTGGAATTAATGAACGCTTCGAAACGCCTTTCTATACGGCCTTAACAGAATACTCAAAAAAACCAACCAGTGTGTTTCACGCCATGCCGATATCCAGGGGGAACTCTGTTTTTAAATCACGATGGATCGCTGATTTTGGCGAGTTTTATGGAAGAAATGTTTTTTTAGCAGAAACATCTGCAACCAATGGTGGCCTCGATTCGCTTTTACAACCAAAAGGTCCATTAAAAAAGGCTCAGGAAAAAGCAGCAAAAGCGTATGGAGCAGAACATACATTTTTTGTTACCAATGGAACCTCTACAGCAAATAAAATTGTTCAACAAGCATTAATAAAACCAGGTGATGTTGTGCTTGTGGATAGAGATTGTCATAAGTCGCATCACTATGGACTTGTTTTAGCCGGTGCATTTCCTGCCTATTTAGATTCTTATCCTATTGAAGAATATTCGATGTATGGTGCAGTGCCATTGAGAGTTATTAAGGAAAAACTGATTGCGTTAAAAACTGCAGGTCGGTTAGATAAGGTGAAAATGTTATTACTTACCAATTGCACGTTCGATGGATTGGTATATAATGTTGAAAAGGTAATGGAAACAGTGCTTGCCATTAAACCGGATATGGTTTTTTTATGGGATGAAGCCTGGTTTGCATTTGCAAGTTTTACATACACCTACAAGCAACGTACAGGGATGTATGTGGCGCAAAAATTATTTCATAAGTACCGAAGCGAAGAGTATAAAGCAAAATACAAAGAA
>JAIOQD010000667.1 GCA_021413595.1 Bacteroidota bacterium
GAAAGATATTGCTAAAACCACGAACAAGATCCCTCTTGGCGAAAAAGCCAATTCTTCAGAGAAGAACAGGTCAGAGAAGAACATTGTTTGTAAATATGGTTTTCATTCACAATTTAAAAATTATTTTAAAATTAGAGGTAATGATAGAATTAATTTTGAATATAATTTAAACAGGCGCTTAGAATTACACCTTTTTTTTAATAATTAAATATAACCTGAAAGCGGCATAGAAAATCAATAAACCACCAACGGCTTCCCGGTAAATTGGAAAAGTTTGAATAGCAATATCGGTAAATAAAAAAAGTAAGCCAATACCTAAATAAAGCGCTACCATTATATAATTTAAATAATAGCGTATTTTATTTATTAAAGGATTACTTTGAGGAAGCACAATGTAATTTTGAAAATGTATTAATTTGATGATGTGCAATTATCAAATTAGCACACCATCAAATTATTTTATCGGATAGTGAATTTTATTGGCAAGTTGTATTGTACAGAAACCGAACGACCATTCTGCTTTCCTGCAGCCCATTTAGGCATTGCTTTAACCACAGTGAGGGCAACTTTATCATATCCCGGACCACCGGAAACACCTCTTAATATTTTCGAATCCACCACATTACCATCTTTATCAATTACAAAAGTAACATAGCAGGTTCCTGAAATACCGGCTTCTTTTTCCATTTGCGGATATCCGATCGCTTCAATTTTATCTCTTATCCATTTCATCATTGCTGCATCTCCACCCGGAAACGAGGGCATTTGCTCAACAATGGTGAATATTTCCTCCTTTACAGGAGCCACAATACCTGTTCCTTCTTCTGGGATGATAATGATATCATCACCGGTACCTTCTTGTGTTTCGGTGCTGATTTGAGGTGTTTCTTCTGTTTGTAATGGTGGCGGTTCATCAATTACTTCATCATCCGTTACCACAGGCGGAGTAAATTTAACGGTTTCCATTACGGGCGGTGGTGGTGGCGGTGGTGGTGGTGGCTCTGCCTCATCAATTGGTGGTGGTGCGGTTAGATCAACAACCGTATTATCAACAGGAACAACAAGTTCTTCGGTTTGTTGTTGCATCCAATCAAGTATCATTGGGAAGCTAACAATAAATATGAAGGATAAGCTTGTAATAAGAAGCGCCAGGTTAACTGTGCGGTTATATTTTTTACGCAAGTCGTATGCACCGTAATCTTTATTTTTGTTCTCAAAAACAAGTTCATTACGACCTTCGGCTATAGCGCTTGTCCAATCATTTAATAATGCATTTTCAGCCATAATATTATTTGTCTGTAGCGTTTAATAATTCTAATTCTGTGGGCATTACATCCACAACGGCATATTTACCAATTAAGCAAACGTTTAACTCATCGATAAGATCAATTACGTTTTTGTAAATAGCTTTGTCATCTGCCTTAATAAGCACAGTAAGTGCATCTTTGTGTCCTTTTTCTAAATTTACTAACCTCTTTAGGGTAGTATCGGCAATTTCTTTTCTTTTATATTTTTCCTCCAAAACTGTAATTGCTTCTAATGTTGGTTTGTAACGATCCAACAGGAGTTTGTGCAAACCATCTTTCGAAAAATTAGTTTTGATTAAAGTGGTTGGTGGTGCCCCGTCTTTATTATTTGGTGGATAAAACTCTCCGTTATAATAATAAATACCATTATCTTTTGTCATGATAAAGGTAATCGCATTTTTTACTTTCTGATTCTTAGATTCATCTTCCGCTTTAGCAGGGAAATTGATTTCCATTGCTTTAGGCTTACTAAAAGTAGAAGTAAGGATAAAGAATGTAAGGAGCAAAAACGCCAAATCCACCATTGGCGTCATATCTATTTTGGTAGATGATTTTTTGGCGCGTTTCTTATCATGTTTGCCATGGCCACCGCCATCATCTGTATTTACTTCTGCCATATTTTCTTAATTTGAAAATTTGTTAATTTGTTAATTTGAAAATTGAACATTTCGATTTGATAATTGGTTCATTAAAAAAGCATCACCAAATTATCAAATTTGCACATTATCAAATTGATTTATTGTTATTCATCCCCTTTTTCAAGGTTGGTAATTAGGTTAAATCTATAGATATCTTTATCAGTAAACACTTTGATCACATCTTTTACGCTAATATAATTAGCCTTCCCATCTGCTTTGATAGCAAATCGAATTGGCTCGTATTTAAATTCACGGCCTAGTGATTCAGCTTTTTCTTTCTGTGTTTTTGCTTGTTTTGCTGCTTCAATTCTACCAAACTGTATCCAGTCACCTAGTTGATTGTGTAAAGAATCTAAAGGAATACCCGGAGATTTCACCTTTAAACGTTCACTTTCCTCCATATTAAGATATTGTTTCAGGGTTTCGATGGGCACACCAAAACTGGTCATTTTAGCAAACTCTTCTTTTTCTTTTTTGTTAAAATCAACTTTGTATTGGGCTCCCATTTTTTCAAGGGTTTTGATACGCACATCATAATTATTAATATTATAATAGGCTTTGCCCTTATCGTCAACAGTTACCATTATTACATTTTGCGGTAATAATTTATCCGAAGTGGACGAAGGGGTATCAACAACAACCGGTTCAGAAACTTTTGAAGAAGCTGTAAGCATAAAGAAAGTAACCAAAAGAAAAGCCAAATCCACCATCGGAGTCATGTCAAGCGAAGGATTGCTTTTAGGCATTTTAATTTTAGGCATGTCTTTTTACAAATTTATTGGTTAAACTAACGAAATATTTCAGCAATTATCCAGTAGGCAATAATTTCAATTTTACAATTTATCAGTAAGCAATTTTACAATAAAACTAGTTCTGATTGCATACTGTACAATTGATAAATTGGCCAATTGGCTATTTATGGGCACTAACAGATTGTACGATTGTAAATCCAGCTTCATCCATACTAAAAGTAATGGAGTCAATTTTATTAGTAAAGTAGTTATACATAATAATACCAACCACAGAACCACCAATACCAAGTGCTGTGTTGATAAGTGCTTCAGAAATACCTGTTGCAAGTGCAGTAGTATCAGGAGCACCG
>JAIOQD010000668.1 GCA_021413595.1 Bacteroidota bacterium
TAGTATTCAATTCCTACTTGAAAGAGAAATAATTGATGAAGAGAAGTTTGAGGAATTAAAAAATCAACTCTTTGGCAAGGATAACAAATCTATTGGATACTCAAAATAGAACATTTTTTGCATCCGAAATTTATGAACGAATTGTGTTAAAGTCCTATTCGGGTTTTGCCCATTTACTGTAGACAACTCCCCCAGTTGAGCGGAAGGTTTCAAAATAAAACGGTAATTTGTTAAGGGGAGCGGGACGCTCCGCTTAATTTAACAGGCATCCAACCATCTTATAGTTAATTCCAAAAAATAGTTTAACTTTACATAAAACTTTAGGGGTGCCTTAGCGGCTGAGATAATACCCTCATACCTGATGCAGTTAATGCTGCCGTAGGAAAAAGAAGATACTCTGTTCATAGAGCATTCCTGAAGTTTCAAAATAAATGCAGGAATGGAAATTAAACTCAACAATCAAATTAAAATATTCCAGGAACAATGCAGCATTCAGCAAATGCTTGATGAACTTATGCCTGAAAAGCAAAAAGGCATTGCTATTGCTCTGAACAATTCCGTAATTCCCAAAAACAACTGGCCTACTCAATTTTTAACACAAAATGATGAAGTGCTTATCATAAAGGCTACACAAGGTGGATAATTAAAAGGTTATATCTCATTATTAAATTTTTCAATATGAGTAACATAAAATTATTTGAAAGTAAACAAGTTAGGACTGTATGGAATGAAGCAGACCAGAAATGGTATTTCGTTGTAGAAGACGTAGTTGCAGTATTGACAGACAGTAAAGACCCAAAGCAATACATAAAACGAATTAGGCAACGTGACGAGGAGCTTGCCAAAGGGTGGGTACAATTTGTACCCACCCTTTCGGTGGAAACTACTGGAGGAAAACAAAAAATGGGATGCGCCAATGCCAAAGGACTTTTACGTATCATACAATCCATCCCATCACCGAAAGCAGAACCATTCAAACTTTGGTTAGCACAAGTTGGATCGGATAGATTAGATGAAATTGAAAACCCGGAATTAGCCGCACAGCGAACCAGAGAGCTATATAGAGCAAAAGGGTATAGCGATGAGTGGATTGAAAAACGGGTTAGAGGAATTGCCGTAAGAGATGAACTTACAGGTGAATGGAAAAAAAGAGGAGTAAAAGAAGGAATAGAATATTCGATCCTCACAGCAGAAATAAGTAAGGCTACATTTGGAATTGTACCAAGTGATTATAAAAAGTTAAAAGGACTTATACAACCAAACGAAAATCTTCGCGATCACATGACAGACTTGGAGTTGATTTTCACAATGCTTGGTGAAGCATCAACAACAGAGATTGCAAAAAATAAAAATGTACAAGGCTTTGTTGCTAACCGGAAAGCAGCAATTGCAGGTGGAAAAGTTGCAGGGAAAGCCAGGCAAGACCTGGAAAGGAAATCAGGGAAAAAGGTTGTTTCTAATGAAAATTTCAAACAAATTCCTGAAAAAGAAAAAAGAAAATTAAACACAGGAAAAAAAATATAGACATTAATTATTAATGCGAATCAAGGAGGGGAATAAATTGTTTCTTCATCCAAGCCTTGATTCGCATTATAAGGAAATTTCAATTTTTAAAAATGATGATGGCCCATCAATAGTGCCATATAAGGTTAGTTACAATAATAAAAAAACATTCTAAATAAATAATCACTATGAAAAATAAAGACAAAAAACCTACAGACCAGGCACTTTCGCTTGTGCCATTAACAGGCTCAAAGAAAATTTATGTGCAAGGAAAACTACATGATATTCAAGTAGCAATGCGTGAGATATCTTTATCTCCCACAAAACTTGTGAATGGAAAAATAGAAGATAATCATCCTGTTACAGTGTATGATACAAGCGGGCCTTATACCGATCCGAATGTAACCATCGATCTTAAAAAGGGATTGACAAGATTGCGTGAAGAGTGGATCTTAAAACGCGGAGATGTAGAGGAACTTGATGGTTTTACGTCTGAATATTGTGCAAAACGTTTGGCAGATAAAAATCTGGATCATTTGCGCTTCGAACATTTAAAAAAGCCATTGAAAGCTAAAGCAGGTTGTAATGTTTCTCAAATGCACTATGCAAAAAAAGGGATCATCACTCCTGAAATGGAATACATTGCTATTCGTGAAAACCAACGGATAGATATTTTGAAAGAGCAGCTACAAGGACAGAACCAGGTTCTTACACAGCAACATGAAGGACATAGTTTTGGAGCAAATACTCCTAAAGGATATATTACTCCTGAATTTGTTCGGGATGAAGTAGCGGCAGGCAGAGCAATTATCCCTTCAAATATCAATCACCCTGAAAGTGAGCCAATGATCATTGGAAGAAACTTTTTGGTGAAGATCAATACCAATATTGGAAATTCAGCAGTATCCTCAAGTATAGAAGAAGAGGTTGAAAAGGCCGTGTGGAGCTGCCGTTGGGGTAGTGATACGTTGATGGATCTATCAACGGGTAAAAATATTCACGAAACAAGAGAATGGATCATTCGTAATTGTCCGGTACCGGTTGGAACTGTGCCTATTTACCAGGCTTTGGAAAAAGTAAATGGTAAAGCAGAAGATCTTACATGGGAAATTTTCAGAGATACCTTAATTGAGCAGGCCGAACAGGGTGTTGATTATTTCACCATTCATGCTGGCGTATTGTTGCGTTATATTCCGCTTACAGCAAAACGTGTAACAGGTATTGTTTCAAGAGGTGGTTCTATTATGGCAAAATGGTGTTTGTCGCATCACAAAGAAAGTTTCCTTTATACACATTTCGAAGAAATTTGTGAGATCATGAAAGCGTATGATGTTTCGTTTTCATTAGGAGATGGACTACGTCCGGGTTCTATTGCAGATGCGAATGATGCAGCTCAATTTGCAGAATTGGAAACCTTAGGTGAGCTTACAAAAATTGCCTGGAAACATGATATTCAAACAATGATCGAAGGTCCGGGGCATGTGCCAATGCACCTGATCAAAGAAAATATGGACAAACAATTAAAAGAGTGTCACGAAGCACCATTTTATACCCTTGGGCCTCTAACTACTGATATTGCTCCAGGATATGATCACATCACTTCCGCTATTGGTGCGGCAATGATAGGTTGGTTTGGTACAGCAATGCTTTGTTATGTCACCCCAAAAGAGCATTTGGGACTACCCAATAAAAAAGATGTAAAAGATGGAGTGATCACATACAAGATCGCTGCTCACGCTGCCGACCTTGCAAAAGGGCATCCGGGCGCACAATACAGAGATAATGCATTAAGCAAAGCACGTTTTGAATTCCGTTGGGAAGATCAATTTAATCTTTCCCTCGACCCTGATACAGCACGTGAATTCCATGATGAAACATTACCGGCTGATGGTGCAAAAGTAGCCCATTTTTGCTCCTTGTGCGGACCTCATTTTTGCTCCATGAAAATTACTCAGGATGTTAGAGATTATGCTGCAACATTAGAAACTTCCGAAGAAGATGCTTTGCAAAAAGGAATGCAGGAAAAATCACAGGAGTTTAAAGAAAAAGGTAGCGAAGTTTATTTATAGTTTGGATTTTAATTTGGGCGTTTCCTTTCTACCTTACCCCCTTCCCCCTCTCCAATTGGAGAGGGGATTTAGGGGTGAGGTAAAAAGGGGCGGGCTTGGAGTTTATCCTGAGCGAAGTCGAAGGGCTTC
>JAIOQD010000476.1 GCA_021413595.1 Bacteroidota bacterium
TACCCGGATTGCCTCCCACGGCGATGTTGCCTTGATGATCCTCATTGATGGTCCAAATGAAATTACTTTGTAAGCCATTCGTTTCATTAAAATATTTAAATTTTTTTGTGTCGAGATTGTATTTTATAATCCCGAAAGTTATAGTTCCAAACCAGATATTATTTGCTTTATCAGCATGCATACACAAAATATCCGCTTTATTAAGAAGTGTATCATCCAGAAAAGGAATGATTTTATTCCCGGATAATTGGCAAAGGCCTTTTCCGGTACCAACCCAAACAGTACCCTTTTTATCTTGAAGTGTTTTAAAAACACGATTATGTGGTAATCCGTTTTCATCGGTATAATTGGTGACTTTTTTTTCTTGTAAAACGCTCAATCCACCACCTGTTCCAAATAAGAGAGCTCCGTTTTTAAGCTCCGTGATAGAATATACAACATTATTTATTAGACTGTCGTTGTCATTAAAGGTGGTAAATTTATTTCCATCGTATTTACTGGCTCCACCGTTATTTGTTCCAAACCAGATATTCACATTCTTATCTTGGCACATAGTCAATACCTGTGATTGGGCTAATCCATCTTCAATAGTAAAATTTCGAAAATTATAATTTTGAGCAAAAGAAGAGCTTAATAGGCTAGTAAGAAGAAGTAGGGAGTAAGAAAAATATTTCAATTTAACCAAACCATAAAAAGTGCTATCAGGTTTTAAAAATCTGACAGGTCTATAACATAGAAACTTTTCGCAGATCCAGAGGAGATTTCGTAGGAATATTGTCTTAAATTTATTCAATTAGGATAGCTCAATTTTTAGTAAAACTATAAAAAAATGTGCTAATTTGAAAATTAAAATTCCATTTCCAAATTAGCACATCAGCACATTTAAATAATTAAAATTTATTCCATCACAACTATTCGTTTTGTCGATTTTTTTCCATCAATGGTAAGTGTAATAAAGTAAATGCCTGAATTCAATTGATAGTCTTGAGGGTTGAAATTATTCTTATATGTACCTGCCTGCTGAGTGGTATTTACAAGCGAACTAATTTTTACTCCAAGAAGAGTAGTTACCTCGAGTGTTGTTTTCGAGTCCGTCATTTGGAGAATACTGTATTCAATAGTTGTATTTCCTTTTACAGGATTTGGATAAACACTAAATTTATTTTCAAAAATTATAGTTGGATTGCTGATTCCAACTGTTGAAGTCGGATTTATAAACACACTATTTGAATCCGCGATATAATTCTGGTTCAAAAACTGGTTGTTGGTAGAATCCACATCAAAAGTATAAGATGAATCCCTGCCAAGCCCTGGAATGTCAACAAAAATGGTATAATTGCCATTAGCTACCCCTGAAAAAGTAAAATGACCGGTTGAATCGGTGTTGGTGGTTGCCACAATGGAACCGCCTGGGTTTTTACCAAGCTTAACATCAATACCAGGAATAGGCTCTCCCTCTACTCTGCCAAAACTAATTCCTTCAGTAATTTGTCCTATTATTAATCCCATACCTCCTCCGGTACCTGTTAATTCTACCATGGTAATAGTATCAAGTGTAGTGTTTGAAGCACAAGTATGATTAATAACGTTCACTGAATCGCCATTCGTACCATTCCATAAAAATTCATCGCCATAATAGGTGTTTATGAGTGTTGGGTAGCTTGCCGAATCTACAACTATTTTAACTAAATACTCCCCATGGTTCACACTGGTAAAAACATAATCACCAGTTGATGGATCAAGTGGTACATATTGAACCGAATCAAAGCGGGTTTGAAATTGCATATATTTATATAGAACAGCCATTCCACCTGTAACAGGTCCTCCTGAGTAAGTCACATGACCAAAAATAGCTTTGCTCGGTGTAACATTCACCATTGCTGTATCAAAATCGGAACAACCTGAATTGTTAGTTACCATTAGTGAATACACTGTTGATACAATAGGGCTTGTCAGTACTGTTGATGTATTAAAAGTATTGATACCATCAGTCCATGAATAGTTAAGGCCTCCTGCTCCGGAAAGTGCTGCTGTATCACCAATACAAATTGTAAAGTCCGCTCCTGCATTCGCTATTGGTGCAGGATTAACAATAATAGTTCCGTTTACAGTTGCCGGATTACAGCTTCCAGTGGTTGTTATCGTATAGTTATATGAACCAGCTACAGTTGGAGTACCGTTGATAGTGAATACACCTGAACTGTAACTGCTAGTAACACCAGTAGGAAGGCCTGTTGCACTAGCGCCCGTTCCTCCACCTGTAATTGAATATGTAATATTGGTTAAGGCGCTATTAGTACAGAGTGTTTGTGCATCTGTTCCTGTTCCCGATG
>JAIOQD010000477.1 GCA_021413595.1 Bacteroidota bacterium
AAACCCGGTGTGATGAATTCTAATTTAGGAATGTACAGGATACAATTAAGTGGCAACGATTATATTCCTGATAAAGAAATTGGATTACATTATCAGCTCCATCGAGGTATTGGTGTACATCAAACCAAATCAAATAAAAAAAACGAAGCCCTTAAAGTAAGCATCTTTGTTGGTGGTCCGCCATCGCTTACGCTGGGTGCTGTAATGCCCCTCCCCGAGGGCATGAGCGAATTAACCTTTGCAGGAGCATTGGGAAACAGAAGGATCCGTTATACATACGATGATGGTTTTTCTATTGCCTCAGATGCCGATTTTGTTATAACGGGTGAAGTATTTCCGAATGAAAATAAACCCGAAGGCCCCTTTGGCGATCATCTTGGATACTATAGTTTAAAGCATAATTTCCCTATGATGCGGGTTCACAAAGTGTTTCATCGCAACAATGCAATATGGCCATTTACAGTGGTTGGAAGGCCACCACAGGAGGATACAAGTTTTGGTGCATTGATCCATGAAATAACAGGCGCTGCAATTCCAAAGGAAATCCCCGGATTAAAAGATGTACATGCTGTGGATGCTTCAGGAGTGCATCCACTCCTATTGGCTATTGGTAGTGAACGTTACACTCCCTACAGCAATGAGCGTAAACCACAGGAAATATTAACCATTGCCAACCACATACTTGGTTCGGGACAATTAAGTTTAGCAAAATATTTATTCATTATTGCAGGAGAAGATAATCCAAAACTAACAACACATGATGTAACAGATTACTTTAAACATGTGCTTGAACGTGTTGACTGGACAAGGGATCTTCACTTTCATACCCGAACAACAATTGATACTCTGGATTATAGTGGTACCGATTTAAACAGCGGAAGCAAAGTAGTGATTGCTGCAGCAGGAAATAAATTAAGAGAACTTGGAACATCATTACCAGAATTAAATTTATCAGACAATTTTCGCAATCCAAAAATTGTAATGCCCGGTATAATTGCTATTGAAGGGAATAAATACACAGATGAAAAAGTTTCAAAAACT
The DNA here is from genome assembly GCA_021413595.1 of Bacteroidota bacterium. Classification (GTDB taxonomy): domain Bacteria; phylum Bacteroidota; class Bacteroidia; order 2-12-FULL-35-15; family 2-12-FULL-35-15; genus 2-12-FULL-35-15. The sequence continues at coordinate 1,042 of JAIOQD010000477.1, forward strand.
CAAATTGAAACACTCAACCAACTTTCAACTTTGAACTTTGAACTTTTAACTAAATTCCCTCTAATTATTATTTGTGACGATAGTGAATTTGTTTCTCACTCGGAGCAACCCTGCCAATGATATTCATGGTATTAACAGTTTTGTTGAAAACAAACATTGGGGCTGCAAAGGTTCATTGATCATTGATGCACGTATCAAGCCGCATCATGCACCTCCATTAATTAAAGATCCAGCAATTGAAAAACGTGTGGATGCTTTAGGAATAAAAGGAAGATCATTGTATGGAATTATTTGATTATTTTATCATAATTCAGTAGCATTACAAAAAAATCACCACTAAGGCATTAAGAACACTAAGAAAAATGATAATTAGCTCAAATTTTCGGTGAAACTGTTGCGTTAGGGATTTTAGCATAATCCCCGCCCGAATGAATGAATTAGTTCATTCGGGCAGTTTTTTTTTAGGATTGAAGCCGGAAAGCCCATAAATTCTTTTTTCAAGAATTGGATCGCCCAAATGATATTAACAATCGTCTTTGAAAAATGTGTAAAAAAAACAATCTTAGTGTACTTTTATTGCCTTAATTAGTGATATAAAAAAATCATCAGGCATGTTGTTTGAGTATATATTGAAATAAAATAAAAATTATGCAAACTATTGACAGAAAAAAATCTCCGGCATTTAACACTGTAGAAAAAATAGAAATCATAAAAGCGAACGAACAACGCTTACGAAATAATATCCCTGTTTATTCAATTAATGCAGGCACTCAAGAGCTTATTAAAATTGAATTTTTATTTTCAGCAGGCATGTTTCAGCAGGCAATCCCTTTACAGGCAGCAACAGTGAATACCATGCTGGAAGAGGGCACCTCAAAATTAAATGCCGCCCAAATTGCCGACCGTGTTGATTATTATGGAGCTTTTCTAGAAACCGGTGTTTCGCAGGACAGTGCATCAGTGGTTTTATATACGCTCAACAAACATTTAAAATCCACTTTGCCGGTGGTAGAGCAGATTATTAAAGATTCAATTTTTCCTCAGCATGAACTGGATACGCATATCAGAAATAAAAAGCAAACATTCCTTGTTAACAACCAAAAGGTAGCCAATGTTGCCCGTAAACGCTTTACTGAGCTACTCTTTGGAGAAAAACATCCGTATGGAATAAATGTAAAAGAAATAGATTTTGATATCATCAATCGTTCCCATTTGAATGATTTTTATTCAACCTTTTATCGTTCAAATAATTGTAAAATTATTATGGCTGGAAAAGTGGATGATGATGTGTTGAGCTTATTAGATAACCATTTCGGAGGCAACGACTGGAATTCAATTACTGAACTAAGCACAAATAGCCTTCCAATTATTACATCGGGAGAACATGAGCAGTTGATCCTAAAGGAAGATGCTATGCAATCTGCAATTCGGATAGGTAAAGTACTTTTCAATAAAACCCATCCCGATTTTCAATCGTTACAGATACTGAATACACTTTTTGGAGGTTATTTCGGCTCCCGTTTGATGTCAAACATACGTGAAGATAAAGGCTATACCTATGGTATTGGCTCCGGAATAGCATCATTACAAAATTCCGGTTATTTCTTTATCTCTACTGAAGTTGGAGTGGATGTATGTAAAGATGCACTCAAAGAAATATATTTCGAAATGAATCGTTTACGTGAAGAGTTGGTTCCTGAAGATGAGCTTCAATTGGTCAAAAATTACCTTTCAGGTATGTTTTTAAGGAGTGTAGACGGTCCTTTTGCGCTGGCAGAGCGATTTAAAGGTATTATTGAATACAATTTAGACTATGATTATTTTGATAAATATATTGCAACCATTAAGGCGATTTCTGCATCTCAACTAAGGAATCTGGCAAATACCTATTTCGATAAAAATAGTATGACAGAATTGGTTGTGGGAAAAAAATAAAAAACACCTCTCCCTTTATTCCCTCCAGAGGAGAGAGGAACGGTGTCGTTTAGTTAAAAAAATCAGCCCACAGTCTTCGACAAGATCTGACTGACAGTGCGCTGGTCATATTGAGCTTAGCCTGTGCTGAGCGTTTGTCGAAGCATCGAAATATATGCTATGGCATCTTAAACGAACATTAAAAGAGAGGCATCAAAAGAAAAAGGGAAAAGGTAAGATGGAAAAGAAAAAAAACAGAGATTACAACTCCCGTTCCCCTCTCCTATCGAGATGGATAGGGAGAGTTATCTTTATTGCATTTCTCTTTTTCTCCCCTTTCTTTATTTCCTCCCCTTCGGGGAGGCCGGGAGGAGCTCTTTTCGCATCTCATTTAATGGGAGGAGAAATTACCTGGGAATGCCAAGGTAACGGACAATACATTTTCAAACTAAAGTTTTACCGCGATTGTAATGGAATTCAAACACCTAATGTTGTTTCAATGTCGGTATTCAATCATCCAACGGTATCTTCAATCACTTTAACATTACTTTCACAAACTGATATTTCGCCAGTATGCAATACTGCAGGTCCTTCTATTTCCTGTTCTGCAGCAGTAGCACAACCAGGCTGGCCCACAAGTGGAAGTCCGGTTGCCGGTGCAGTACAGGAATCTATATTTCAATCTGCACCGATAACATTAAATGGTGTACCACCTTCACAAGGTTGGATATTTGCATACTCCGATTGCTGCCGTAATGGCTCTCTTACCAATTTGCAAAATGCTAGTTCCTACGGATTTACCTTACGGGCAGTCATGTATCCGTTTAACGGACAAAATGCCAACCTTTGTTTTGATTCTTCACCCTCATTTCTGGAAAGTCCAAGCACTGTAATTTGCCTTGGATCACCCTTTAAATATAACCATAACGCGTACGATCCTGATCTGGATTCACTTTCTTTTGCTTGGGCTGAACCTTTAGATGATTTCACAGGTATTTATACACTTGGAACTAATCCTGCTCCAATACCATTTACTACCGGCTACACCTTCAATAGCCCTTTACCGGGGACCATCCAAAATCCGGCAAATGTTCCGGCAATGATTAACCCTTCAAACGGTGAGATCTCATTTACATCTAACACACAAGGATATTTTGTTACAAATGTAAAAGTAGAAGCATGGAAATGCGGCACTTTAGTAGCCGAAATATACAGAGAAATTCAAGTTGTTTTGTTGCCATGTGCTGTTAATAACGCACCGATGGTAACTTATACATCTTATCAAAGCACCGTACCTGCTGGCACATTAGTAAATTTTACCCTAAATGGAAGTGACCCGGGGCTACTTGCAGATGGGATAACACCTCAAACAGTAACGATCAATGCATCAGGAACTCAATTTGGAACAGATTTCACGAATGCCTCTTCAGGCTGTTTGAACCCACCCTGTGCCACATTATCAGCCTCGCTGCCTGTTTCTGCACCCAATACCATGTCAACCGTTTTCAATTGGCAAACCACTTGTAACCACATTTCCTATAATGCAAGCTGCAATACTGTATCCAACACCTATACATTCGTATTCAGAGTAAGAGATGATTTTTGTCCGGCACCTGCCGAAAACATTTCAACCGTGGCTATTACAGTTCTAGCAACACCTATAGCTGCCTCACCTCAGCCAAATTGTGTATCCGTTTTGTCAAATGGTGATGTTACGCTCAACTGGACAATTCCAGCTGATCCGGATGGTACATTTAATGGTTACCTTATATACAGCTCAAATGCTTTTGGCGGACCCTATACATTGCTTGATAGCGTTTTAATATTTAGCCAAACTTCCTATACACATATAGGTGCAAATGCCAGTACCGCTCCTGTTTACTATTATATTCAAACCCGTTCGGGATGCTTTGGCCTGGTACAAACTGCTGCTGTGGATACTGTAAGTTCCATGTATCTGAATGTAACAAATCCCGGGAACGGAACGGCATCTTTGTTATGGAATGGAGTTGCTTCCCCCAATGTGCCCACATCGAGCGGCATTTATTCTATTTATCAGGAATATCCAACAGGAACATGGACATTAACGGGTTCAACAACTAATGTCAATTTTATAGATTCTATTTTTGTTTGTAATGGAACTATTAATTACCGAGTTGAAATGGCCGACAATACCGGCTGCACATCAGTTTCCTCCATTGATGGAGGGACCTTTCAAAACATTATTGTCCCCGATGTACCTCTTATTGACACCTTAAGTGTTGATGATTCCAACAATGCATTGATGAGCTGGAATATAAGTCCATCAGCGGATGCGGCAGCCTATGTAATTTATATATTTAACGGCACAGCCTGGATCCCAATTGATACGATGACCGGAATTAACAATACCAATTATAATTATTTATTATCAAATGCAGGTTTAGGTTCTGAACAGTATCGCCTTGCAGCCTACGATAGTTGCGGAAATATCAGTCCTTTGGGAATCGTTTACAGTACCATGTATTTAACATCGCTACCTGAAATTTGTAACCGTAGTGTTGTGTTGAACTGGACCGGCTATTCAACCTTAGGCACCGGCCTTGCGACTTATCGTATTTATCAGTCAATAATTGGCTTAACCGGCCCCTATACAGAAATTGCCACGGTGCCAGTAGGTACACTCACCTATACGGTTTCAGCGCTTGCACCACTCACAACCTATTACTACAAAATAGAAGCTGTGGATAGTTCAGGAACAAAAACGGTTTCCTCCAACAGGATAGCTTTTTATTCTGCAACACCTCTTCCTCCTCAATTTTCTTATCTCCGTAAAGTAAGTGTGCTTGATCCTAATCAGGTAGATGTAACCTGCCATATTGATGTTTCAGCTGCGACTTTAAATTATAAAATAATGCGTTCGTACGATACCATTGCAGCTAATTATGTATTGATTGGCTCTGTCCCTTCGAGTGCGGTAAGCCCTATTTTATATAGCGATACCAAAGTACTTACTGATAGTCGCAGCTATTATTACAAAATAATAAATGTAGATAGCTGCGGATACGATGGACTGCAAACCAATATTGGAAGAACAATATTACTCTCGGCAATAAGCAATAGCTTAACACTGGAAAACACCTTAACTTGGAATGATTATGAAGGCTGGTCGGGCAATGTTATATCCTACAATATATACAGAGGCATTGACGGCATTATGGATCCAACTCCTATTATGAATTTACCATTTTCCGGTACAGGAGTAAATAGCTATACCGATGATGTTTCAAGCCTATTAAGCGGTGAAGGGGTGTTTAATTATTATGTAGAAGCTGTTGAAGGCATGGGAAATATTTATAGTTTCAACGAATTCAGCTTATCCAATATTGCTGAGGCCTACCAGGATCCAATGGTTTTTATACCAAATGCGTTCAGGCCGGAAGGAGCAATAAATACTGTTTTTATACCTGTTACAACTTATGTTGATTTTACAGAATATGAATTCTCTGTTTTTAACCGTTGGGGATTACAGGTATTTTCCACCAAAGATGTGAATCTGGGATGGGATGGAAACCATGGAACAAAAAAATGTGAATTGGGTGTTTATGTTTATTTAGTACGTTTCAAATCCTCAAAAGGTGAATACATTGATTTTAAAGGCTCTGTAACGCTTTTGAGGTGATAGTATCTGCTTTTTATATTCTATTTCACCAGCGTAAGATGGCCAATATAGTTGTGTGCTTCGTTTTTAAAATCAATAAGGTTAACTCAACTTTGGGAGGTCTTTTTTAAGAAATACATAATTGCTGAAATAATTTTGAGCATAGAAGTTGCTTTTCGTTGGAATTAGACCAACATTATTTCAATACAGTAACATGTCCTTTATATTCCAGCTTATTTAATTCAATAACATAAAAATAAGTGCCATTTTTTACTTTTAAACCGGAAGTTGTTCGCCCATCCCATTTATTATTGATACTTGAAGAAGTGAATATTAGAATACCCCATCTATCGTAAATATTTATATTGAAGTTACCCAAGTTTTCTCCACTTAAATTTATTTTAAATACATCATTAATACCATCATCATTTGGAGTAAATACATTCGGTATTTCTATTGCCGGACAAGAAATAACTAAACTGGTTTGTGCTGTTGATGGTGTTGCGCAAACAGCATTTGAAGTTAGCGTAACACTAATAATTTCACCAATCATAAATGAACCGGAAGTAGAATAATCAGAAGAGGTAGAATCTGTAATTTCATTA
>JAIOQD010000478.1 GCA_021413595.1 Bacteroidota bacterium
GGGCGATGAAGGATCTTGTTCTTCTAAAAAAGGAATATTCCCTTAATTTGAGAAGGTTCTTCGCCCTTCCGAAAAAAGTGCAGGACTCTGAAATAACAGGATAATTTGATTGTTGCACTGTCATCCAGAAGAGCCCTTTTGGGGGGCGATGAAGGATCTTGTTCTTCTAAAAAAGGAATATTCGGCTATCTTGAGAAGATTCTTCGCCCTTCCGAAAAAAGAGAGGACTCTGAATGACAGGATAATTTGATAGCAACATCAATAATTCCAACTCTTATCATCATACCCTCCTGCACTATTTTTATTTTATATTTTCGTTTGTATATTAAAATACTATCTTTGCAACCCTAAAAATAAAATTTATTGGATTAATTATTTGATTTTAAATAGTTTATAGCAGCATGACAAAAGCAGACATCATCAACGACATTGCAGAAAAGACAGGAATTGAAAAGCTCTCCGTACAAGCAAGTGTAGAGGCATTTATGAAATCGGTAAAAACCGCAATGGAAAAAGGTGAAAACGTTTATTTAAGAGGTTTTGGTAGTTTTATTGTAAAAAAACGTGCTGAAAAAACAGGAAGAAATATTTCAAAAAACACAACAATTATTATTCCTGCTCATTACATTCCAGCATTTAAGCCGGCTAAAGAATTTACCGAAGAAGTTAAAAAAAGAGTTAAAAAACCAGCAATGGTATAAAAAGTTGTAGATTTCAAATTTTTAGGTTTGTTATACAATGACTTGAAACTTGAAACCATAAAACTTGAAACCTGAATAAAATGAAGTCTGTAACAAAAACGCAAATAGCATTACTTGCAGGCTCTGTATTATTGATCGTTCTTTTATTATTTGCAAATACCACACTTCCAAAAAAAGAAGGTAAATCAGAGATGTCGGATCATGCAGGTGCCAAAAGTACCGGTACTACCGACATAAGTAAATTGGTGGATGGTGCTAAAATTGCTTTAAATGGGGATCAAAAACAAACTTTTGAAAAGCTGGAGGAAGCTTTAAAAACTTCAACAGACAAAAAGGAGATTTTTGCTAGCATTATCCATTTATGGGATAGCTTAAGGCAACCGGCTATTGCTGCTTATTATACCGAGCAGTGGGCAATAGCATCACCAACTGAAAAAAATTGGAATGAAGCGGGTAACCGGTATTATGCAGCTACGCGCTTTGTGAAAGAACCTGAAAAACCAATGCTTTATCACAAAGCGATGGAATGTTTCGAAAAAACACTGGAACTTAACACTAAAAACATAGAAGCAAAAATTAATTTGGCTGCTTGTTATGTTGAAGGAAGCGAGGATCCAATGAAAGGGATCGGATTGTTACGTGAGATAGAGAAAACAGATTCGAACAATGTGAATTTGCAACTCAATTTTGCTTTCTTTTCCGAAAAATCGGGGCAGTGGGACAAAGCAATAGCACGTTTTGATAAAATATTAAAGATACAGCCCGACTTTATTGAAGCGTATTTACACCTTGCCGATGCTTATGAGCAAAAAGGGGATAAAACAAAGGCCATTGAAAACTTAAGAAAATACAGTTCTTTAATAGATGATGTTACCATCAAAACAGAGATTGAAGAGTATATAAAAAAATTATCCCAGGGGTAATTCCTTGAAAAAAAACAATAATAAATTATTTTTAAACATTTTAAAACCTTTACAGTTATGCCAAGCGGAAAAAAAAGAAAAAGACATAAAATGGCTACCCACAAACGTAAAAAACGTTTGAGAAAAAACAGACATAAGAAAAAATAGATCTTAAACAGATTATTTCTAAACGTGTTGTTATACCATTAACGCTCTTAAACAGTATTGAATTCATTTTCCATTCTACCATCAATCCTATTTTATTACTCCACCATGTCCCGTAAAAATAAGGGAGTTGGAATAATTGTATTTACTTAAAAATCTTTAGAGTGAACAACGAATTAATTATTGATTCTACACCCTCCGAAGTTGTTATTGCACTATTAAGCGACAAGCGCCTGGTAGAATTAAATCGTGAAAAAAGTAATAACAACTTTTCTGTTGGCGATATTTATTTAGGCCGAGTTAAAAAGGTAATGCCTGGCCTTAATGCCGCTTTTGTGGATGTAGGGTATGAGAAAGATGCCTTCCTGCATTACCTGGATTTAGGCTCACAAGCAGCATCACTTAATAAGTACACGCAGCTTGTACAAACCGGAAAACAACTATCTTCGGATCTCAGCACTTTTAAGTTGGAAAAAGAGATTCAAAAAGATGGTAAGATTGGCAACGTAATAAATTCTAATCAGCAAATACTGATTCAGATCGCGAAAGAGCCTATTTCTACTAAAGGCCCTCGTATTACTACCGAAATTTCTCTTGCCGGTCGTTACCTTGTATTGATACCATTTTCGGATAAGATATCAGTATCGCAAAAAATAAAAACCAATGACGAAAAAATTCGTCTTAAACGATTAATAGCAAGTATTAAACCCAAAAATTTTGGTGTAATTATACGTACTGTTGCCGAAGGAAAAAGCGTTGCTGATCTTGATGGGGACTTGAACGATCTGGTAGGTAAATGGAACATTTGTTTTGAAGCTTTAAAAACAGCGCAGCCTCCACAAAAGGTGTTGGGCGAAATTGATCGTACCTCCGTTATATTGCGCGACCTATTAAATGCGAGTTTCAACAGTATTCATATCAACGATGAAAAGTTATATGAAGAAACGAAAACGTATTTACAAACCATTGCACCCGATAAAGAGAAGATCCTAAAACTATATAAAGGTACTGTTCCTATTTTCGATAATTTTGGTGTTGACCGTCAGATAAAAGCATTGTTTGGAAAAACCGTAACCATGAAAAGTGGCGGCTATCTTATTGTTGAGCATACCGAAGCCCTGCATGTTATTGATGTAAACAGCGGTAACCGTGCAAAATCAGACAAAAATCAGGAAACCAACGCCTTTGAAGTAAACCTGGAAGCTGCTATAGAAGTGGCGCGCCAGTTACGTTTACGCGATATGGGTGGAATTATTGTTGTTGATTTTATTGACCTTCATTCAGCCGATAATCGCAAGCTTCTTTTTGAAAAGATGCGAGATGAAATGGCGAAAGATCGCGCTAAGCATAATATTTTACCTCCAAGCAAATTTGGTTTGATTCAGATCACACGTCAGCGTGTGCGTCCGGAAATGAATATTGTTACCGTAGAAAAATGTCCTACCTGTGGTGGTACAGGTGAAATACAAGCCAGCGTTTTAATAATGGATCAGATCGAAAATAATTTACGATACATTTTGAAAGAACAAAATGAATCGGAAGTTACAATTTGTGTTCACCCTTATTTGGAAGCATACATTACCAAAGGATTCTTCACTTCCTTGAGACGCAAATGGAGCAGTAAATTCGGTAAAAAAATTAAAGTTCGTGCTGTATCTTCTTATACTTTTTTAGAATACCACTTTTTGAATAAAAATGAGGATGAGATTAAGGTTTAAAAGGGGGGTGAATTAATAATTTTAAGCAGCTAGTCTTCACATACACTGTTGTTGGGGTGAAGCTGCTATACTGTTTTTTTTCATGCCTATAAAGAAAAGGCTGCTGATATCTCAAATGCAAAAAACGAGGACGCTTCGGAAAAGATAATTCAAAACTATTGAACTATTTTATAATAACCAATAGTGTTATTTCGGGAATACTTGTTCTCCTTTATTTATAAGCCCTGTTGTTAGTCCTGTGATTATTCTTTCATTTGTTTTTTTGTGGTAGGCGCCATGTGCAGATCAATGCTTCTTGAAAAATCAAAACACCGTTCGATAGCTGCATTTATAACCTGTTTTCGTTTTTAAAAACAAAATAAATGTCTGCAAAGAGAAGTGTTTAGTTCCAAACTCGCACAAGGTCTTCGACAAGCTCAGACTGAAGCGCGTGGCAATATTGAGTAAGCCTGTGTTGAGTATTTGTCGAACCATCGAAATACTCAAAAAAGTTTTCTGTGACACTTTTACTTTACACTTTCACTCCTATAACCAATACATCATCCACCTGTTCAAGTGTTCCTCTCCAATCTTCAAAGGTATTATAGAGAATCGCCTTTTGCTCTTCCATTGTATTGTGTTGCAGGGAAACTAATGTTTCCTTAAATTTTTTATACATGAATTTTTTACCTTTCAAGCCTCCAAACTGATCGGCATATCCATCAGTAAAAAGATAGATACAGTCATCCTTTTTTAGATCAAATATTGTATTTGCAAAAGGCTGAGCAAGGCTATCAGACGAAGCTGTAATGGCTTGTTTGTCGGCTTTGAGCTCTATTAATTCACTATTTCTTATTATATATAGGGGGTTGTTGGCTCCTGCAAAATTTAAGGTCATTCGCTTAAAATCAATAGCACACAGCGCCATATCCATTCCATCACGGATCTGTGCCTCATCTGCCTTTTGATTCAGCATGTTTTTAAGTTCGGTATTAATATAGTTGAGCGCTTCGGAAGGAGAATTAACTGCCGGATTTTTAATGGCCTGATTCAGCAGTGTATTACCAATAATACTCATAAATGCCCCGGGAACTCCATGTCCGGTGCAATCAACTGCTGCCACAAGCAAAAAGTGAAATTGTTCTTTAAGCAAAACCCCATCCGGACTCATAATTTCACGAGTGGTGTTTACATTGGTGAACCAATAAAAATCACCACTTACAATATCTTTCGGCTTAAAAAAAATGAAAGATTCGGGGGCATATTCCTTTAGTTTATCTTTATCAATGAATACAGAACGCTGTATCCGCTTGGAATACTCTATACTGTCGGTAATGTCTTTGTTCTTTTCCTCTATGATCTCTCTTTGTTCCTGTATTTCCCTTTCCAATCGTAAGCGTTCAGTTATATCACGGGCATAAATAACGATTGCTGGTTTACCTGCAAAAGGTGCAACTTTAGCACTACATTCAACAGGTAATAACTCTCCTGTTTTACAAACAAAAGGAATATCATTATAGATCAAGCCCTTTTTTTCCCATACATCGGCAACAGTACTTGAACTTTTTTCAAGGAGTTCCTTTGGTTGGAGGTCAAACAAACTTTTCTTTTCGAGTTCTTTTTTAGTATAACCAAGCATTGCGGCAGCGCTAGGATTACATTGATGAACCCGTCCATCCACAATATCTATAACAAACATTGCATCGTTAGCTTGTTCTATAATGCTTTCGTAGTTGACCTTTTCTATTTCAACGGATTCAAGCCGCTTTTCAGTGAAGCTCTGTTTAAGGTGTACCGATAGTGCAATAACCAACACTACCAGCATTGAACTCCCTAATATCACCCATATCACGTATTGCATGTTGTTATCTTATTCTGTTAATAATGCGAAATTAAGGATTGAAATAATTGTTTCTTCAGAGAAGAACAGGTCTGTGTGTTGGTCATACTGAGCGTGTCGAAGTATGTGGGTAGGCTCTCGCACACCCTTCGACAATCTCAGGGTGACAACCCTCGGTGTATATTTATCCAACCCTTAATTCGCATTAATACGTTAAATTATCAATAATCGGAAAGATGGTTCTTGGATCAAGAAACTCTCCAACCCTATCAGGTCGGGATACGTATTGTACCAATCCTTTTTTATCAATCAAAAAAGATGCGGGCAAAGGTATCCCTGCCTCATATTTTTCGGCAAAATCATTTTCATATTCCGCCAACTGCACTCCATATTGCATTGCAGTGCGTTGTCCCGCATCAGAAAGCACTTTAAAGTCCAGATCCAGCTTTACTACCATCTCGCGGTTTACGCCAACAGGATCGGGGCCAATGGCCAATACTAATATATCTTTGGTTTGAAATTTTTTGCGTTCTCGTTCATAGGTTCTCAACATCATGTGGCAGCCAGGACACCAATCGCCACGGACAAAGATCAGGAGCAAATTTCTTTTACCTACATACTCCGCTAAACTTACCAGGCTACCTTCTTGATCCGGTAATTCAAAAACGGGGGCCGCCTTGCCTGTGGCTATTCTACTACCCAAAAGATTAAAATCCTGCAATTGTTTGCTGTCTTTTAAAACGCCAAATGTAAGTACACCTTGAAAAAAAATAATTATTACCGGGAATGTCCAGCCTTGCCAGCCATAGAAAAAAAATATATTTCCACTAAGGTAAAGTAAAACCGCCAAAGCAAACATGGTAGGTTCAAACCATTTGTATTTGGTATAAGTGAACTCCTGAAAAAAAACGATCCGGAGTATGGAGCCCCCGGCAGCTACAACCACAGCTAATGTTAATAATGGAAAATGCAGAAAGTCTTTTTCAAGGCTGAGTCCGAAAATTGCAGCAGCAAAAAAAACCACTAAAAACTGATACCAGGATGTGTATTTTGAAACGTCTTTTATGGAAAAAAGATACCCAGCCAATATGTAAATGGTTGCTAATAGAGGAAACTGGGAAGGCATTAAGGCTATTCCTGTAAAAACAAAAATAAGCCCTATGGTTGTAAAAACATGTATCCTTTTCATTGTTAACCAAAAGTATAAATTTTATTCGATTAAAAATGAAGATGTTAACAGATTACAGGATTGATCAGTTTCTAAAAAAATCGCCACCACGTAACTAAGGCCATATAGTCTCCCTGGGTATTATCGGTTTTTAGGTAACCAGTGCTTAAGGGGTATTTTTAAATTTTCAGTAATGATTGGAAGTTCGCCAAAACAGTTTATTTTTTGTGAGGTTTGATGGACTATACCAACACATGTCCGGTCATTTCTTTTGGAACAATTACGCCCATCATTGTTAAAATTGTAGGAGCAATGTCCGCTAATTTTCCTTCATTTATTTTTTTGTAATCTGTATCAATTAAAATGCAAGGTACAGGATTAGTGCTATGCGCTGTGTTTGGTGAACCATCCGGATTAATGGCATAATCTGCGTTACCGTGATCAGCAATAATGATAAAAGAATAACCACTTTGTAAGCCTGTTTCAACAATTCTTTTCAAACAACTATCTACTGTTTCCACTGCTTTTATTATTGCACTGTAAACACCGGTATGCCCAACCATGTCGGCATTTGCATAATTTAGGCAGATAAAATCGGCTTCGCCCTTTTTTAATTCAGGTATAATTGCATCGGTTAATTCGATAGCACTCATTTCAGGCTTTAGGTCATACGTTGCCACCTTTGGAGATGGCGCCATAATGCGTTTTTCGCCATTAAATTCTTTTTCTCTTCCACCGGAAAAGAAAAATGTAACGTGAGGATATTTTTCTGTTTCAGCAATACGTATTTGTTTCTTTTCGGCCTTTTCAAGCACTTCACCAAGTGTATTGGCTAAATTATCTTTATCAAAAACAATGTGCACATTTTTAAAAGTAGTATCATAATTGGTCATGGTAACATAATACAAAGGCAAGGTGCTCATGCCAAATTCCGGCATGTTTTGCTGGCTAAGCACTTCTGTAATTTCTCTACAACGATCGGTACGGAAATTAAAACAGATCACCACATCGTTTTCTTTAATGGTCCCAATTGGGTTGCCCGATTCATCTGTTTTTAGGATTGGTTTAATAAATTCATCTGTAACATTTTCAAAATAAGACTTTTCAATCTCTTTTAAAATATTGACAGTTTTTTTACCTTCTCCTTTTACCAAGAGATCATAGGCCAACTTAACCCTCTCCCACCTTTTATCTCTGTCCATTGCATAATACCTACCAATAACACTTGCTATTTGAGTAGATGGATTTTCTTTAAGATGCTCTTCTAAATTTTTCATACACCCTAAACCACTTTTAGGGTCAGTATCTCGCCCATCAGTAAAGGCGTGAATAAATACATTTTGGAGGTCATTCGCTTTTGCCATGTCGCATAAATAATGCAGATGTGCTTGTGATGAATGCACCCCCCCTTCAGAAACCAAGCCTATAAAATGGACCGCTTTGTTGTTTTGTTTGGCGTATTCAAAGGCTTTTAAGAGTGTTGGATTACTATCAATTGTTTTTTCACGAATTGCTTTATTGATCAGTTCCAGATCCTGGTAAACCACCCTTCCGGCTCCAATATTAAGGTGACCCACTTCACTGTTACCCATTTGCCCTTGTGGTAAACCAACATGCTCGCCTGATGTACGCAAGGTAGAATGGGGATATTTTTTATATAAACTATTCACAAAAGGGGTCTTTGCATTGGCTATGGCATCTGACTTTGAGCCATCACCAAGTCCCCAACCATCTAAAATTATTAATGCTACTTTTTTCATAGGATCTGCGAATAACGAAATTTAACGAATAACGAAATAAATTTAACAATTTAACAATTGTTAAGTAGGCAATCAGGATTAGTTAAATTGCATAATTGCCTACTGAACAATTGTACAATTGTTAAATTAACTCTGGAACACTACCTCAAAAATACTACCTTTCGGTATATTGTTTTTAACGGTTATTGTTCCATTATGTTGTTTCACCAAATAATCTACAATATATAGGCCTAATCCTGTTCCTTTTGTTTTGCGGGTTTCTTCATTGCCAGACCGATAAAACCGCTGAAAAACTGTTTCCTTTTCTCTATCTGAAATTCCGATCCCCTGATCAGCAACACTTAAAATTGTTTTTTGATTTTGTTTTTTTAAGCTTATCATAATTGTAGAATCTCCCGGGGAATATTTTACCGCATTTTCAAAAAGATTGAGAATGATGGAAGGAAAATTAGTTCTATCGATATCCATGTAAATATTGGGTTCAATTTTCAACTCTACTTTTTGTTGATATTGAAAC
>JAIOQD010000479.1 GCA_021413595.1 Bacteroidota bacterium
GCCGGAATGGCTTTTGAAGCACTTAATCATGGAGGCATCACTAACTCTAATTTATTGGTGATACTGAATGACAATTGCATGAGTATTGACCCCAATGTAGGTGCATTAAAAGAATATTTAACCGACATTACCACCTCACGCACCTACAATAAATTTAAGGATGAAACATGGAACCTGCTTGGTAAAATAAGTAAGTTCGGACCAAATGCTCAGGATATTGTTTCAAAAATTGAGAACGGAATAAAAACTGTATTACTAAAACAAAGTAATATGTTTGAATCATTGAAATTCCGTTATTTTGGACCTGTTGACGGGCATGATGTAGAAAGGTTAACAAAAGTATTACGCGATCTAAAAGATATTCCCGGACCTAAAATATTACATTGCTTAACTCAAAAAGGCAAAGGATATAAATTTTCGGAAGAAGGAAATCAAACAATATGGCATGCTCCAGGCTTATTCAATAAGGATACGGGTGAGATCATTAAAATTGTTCCAAAAGAGCCACAACCTCCCAAATATCAAGATGTTTTTGGTTATACTATTGTAGAACTAGCCGAAAAGAACCCAAAAATAATGGGCGTAACACCTGCTATGCCAAGCGGATGCTCATTGAACATAATGATGAAAGCCATGCCTGACAGGGCATTTGATGTTGGTATTGCTGAACAACATGCAGTTACTTTTTCTGCGGGAATGGCAACGCAGGGTTTAATTCCTTTCTGTAACATTTACTCTTCTTTTATGCAACGTGCTTACGATCAGGTGATACATGATGTTGCGCTGCAAAACCTACACGTAGTATTTTGTTTGGACCGAGGAGGACTTGCCGGAGCTGATGGGCCAACGCATCATGGAGCATACGATTTGGCGTATTTCCGTTGTATTCCAAATATGATCGTTTCGGCTCCAATGAATGAAGAGGAGTTACGCAACTTAATGTACACAGCACAATTGCCAGAAACCAATGCTCCTTTCTCCATACGTTATCCACGTGGCAATGGCGCTATGATCGATTGGAAAAAATCGTTTCAAAAAATCGCCATTGGAAAGGGTCGAAGAATACAAAACGGAGAAGATGTTGCTATTATAACTATTGGTCATGTTGGTAACTTTGCTATTGCCGCCTGTAAACAATTAGAGGAAAAGAATATCAGTGCAGCCCATTACGATATGCGTTTTGTAAAGCCGATTGACGAAGAACTATTACACGAAGTATTTAAAAAACACTCTCGGATAATTACCATTGAAGATGGTTGTATCATGGGCGGGATGGGAAGTGCAGTAATTGAATTTATGGCAGATAATAATTACAACGCTCAGATTAAGAGATTGGGCATCCCCGATAAATATATTGAACATGGTGAGCAGGCTGAACTACATATTGAATGCGGTTTTGATACTGATTCTATTGTAAAAGCGGTTGTAGAAATTATCGGACTAAAGAAAAACACTATGACCGGATAATTTTATTATCTTGCTATAGAAGCAAATTGTGTGGTAAGGGATATTTTTTGTCTCAATTATAAATTTCAAATCTATTTTTATTATATTTGAGCGTTTTTAAACAAACAACATGAATTTTAAGACAGTTTATTTTTACCTATCGTGCATTTCAATTGCCGTAATGTTAAGTGCTTGTGGTGATCCTGCTTCGGAAGATGATACTCTTACAGATGGTGATCCTGCCACTGCTATTCAAAAAGAGAAAAACAACAAAGTACAATTAATTTTTTCTTCCATACCAGCGCAAAGCGAAACAATGGGATTGTTAAATGATGCTGAAGCGAAATACAATGCAAAATATTTAAACCCTATTGAAAGTATCTCTAAATATTCGTCCGTAAAATCCAGAGCGCTAAATTTAGGTGTTTATGGAATTGATTTAGGTGTAACCAACATTTTTGATCAAACGCAAGAATCCATGTTGTATTTGAGATGTACTAATAAAATGGCCACCAGCTTAGGAATTAGCGGGGCATTTGATGAAAAAATGAGTGAACGTATTGATGCAAGTTCGGACAGTAAAGATTCATTGCTTGCTATTATCACCGAATCATACAGAAACGCAGACAATTATTTACAAGAAAATGGCCAGGCAGGCGTATCAAGTTTGATGGTTGCTGGTGGATGGATAGAGGGTTTGTTTGTTGCATGTCAAATTGGAACAGCTACAAACAATGAAGCGATAATGAATAAAATTGGAGGAGAAAAAGCAACTCTTGAAACCTTAATTTCTTTATTGGACAGCTATAAAGCAGAAACCGATGGTGCCACGGAAGTTTTAACCGATTTAACCGGATTAAAAGCGATATACGATACCATTACCGACAAAATAACCCCCGAACAATTTACACAAATCACAGATAAGATAACTGAAATACGGACAAAGATCATTCAGTAGTGTTCATCGTATTTCGTGCTAATCCTTCTTCCCGTTTCTTTTTGCATAAAGAACTCAGGTTTACCCTATTTATAAGTTAGCTCAATTTTTAAGAAACAAAAAATTAATAG
>JAIOQD010000480.1 GCA_021413595.1 Bacteroidota bacterium
CTATCGTCTATACTTAAACTTATTTTAGTAGTATAGGGAATCATATCCACCAGGCTGGTTTCCTTTTGCATTTTATCAAATAACTCTGCAGGTATATTTGGTAAAGATCCTCCTGAACCGACTACATTGCCAGTTGTTTTATTGTCTGCATTTTTACAAGCATTAATGGATAAAAGACCAAAAAGAATGGTGAAAATTAGTAAAGTTGATTTAAGCATATTTAAAACTTATATTGATAATAAAATTGAAGAAAACGATTTATAAGTGATCTTGCATTGACAATGTTTTTATCCGGGCTATATAAATAATTCAATCCCCGACACCATTTAACCCCTATTGAATTATGAGGATCAAAGCTATACCCACCACCAAGAATTATACCTCTTTCATTTTTTTTAAAATTATCTCGTTCCATTGTTGTCTCGTTGTGCTGTCCTAAAATGGCTTATAACGGTTTGAGGTGCTGTGAGCGGCTGCTTTATATTGTTTCTGGTCTACCAAACCATTCCAAATTTCGTTCATAAGTTGGCATTTTTTTATTATAAACGTCATGATATTCAATTACAATTTTATAATTTGAAATAGCGGCTCTAATAGATTGTCTGCTATTTTCAAATTTAGTTTTATCATCGTCCTCTGATAGTTTAAACAATAAAATTTCAGTGATTTCATTTGGAGATAAAACTGTGTTTTTTTGATTTCCTGTATAGTTATTGTAACGTCTATGTATTCCAGGTAAGGATGCAAATATGCTTGGCAATTCCTTATTTGTTAATAAATGAACGAGTTTATAATCACTGATTAAAAGCGGTCCATTGCCTTTATTTTTCATGAAGATTTCTAGTTTTTCGCTCCCATCAAAGTAACCTATATGTAAAAGTGGTCTTTGTTTTTGTTGGTCAATTTCAATATTTGCCAAGTTCCTTTTGTCGGATATTAGACCAAGTAGTAGCGTAACAATAACACCACTCAAAGCAATTATGGGCATAAAAGTTCCGTTCAAATAGTCTCCAAATTGTCCCCATATTTCAGTGTCTTTTGAAATAGGTAGGTGGCAAAAGTTTATGAAATAAATTGTCAGTGGAGTTAAAAGTAAAAAACAACTAAAAAAAAGTATTGCTCGTTTATATTTTGTCATTGTATTGCGTATGAGTTTTTAATTATACTTATCTAAAATTCCCGCTAACAAGCTTATATACGCAAGTTTTGTGATAACAAATACTTGTAAGCGCTCACTAATATTTGTAAATCAGTGTTAATACAATCTACTTGTAGCAAAAGTAGCATTAACAAAGCGGTATAAAAACATCAAAATCAAAGAACATATCAACATATCAATATCATGTCTTTGAGCTATCGGATAAGGGTTTTCAATAAATTTCCCTTAAATTTCAACAAACATAAAACATCCCGTAAAAAAAAGTAAATTTGTAAATAACCTAAAAATATCCCATTACCGTTTACCATGTCGAAGAATTATTTAGATGAATTAAATCCTGTACAACGCAGAGCAGTTGAATGTACAGAAGGTCCTGTAATGATTATTGCCGGTGCAGGATCCGGGAAAACACGTGTACTTACGTATCGTATCACACACCTTATAAAAAAAGGTGTTGATCCTTTTAATATACTATCGCTCACATTTACCAATAAAGCAGCACGTGAAATGAAAGAACGTATTGCTAAAGTGGTAGGTACCAGTGAATCGAAAAACATCTGGATGGGTACATTTCACTCGGTATTTTCACGCATTTTACGCAGTGAAGCCGAGAAAATAGGCTATCCGCAGAATTTCACAATTTATGATACAGATAATTCCAAAAGCTTAATAAAAGCAATTTTAAAAGAGCAGGGGCTGGATGATAAGGTATATAAACCCGGTATGGTTTTGTCCCGCATCTCAGCTGCAAAAAATAATTTAATATCCTCTCAAGCATATCTAAATGATAAGCAAGCATTAGAAGAAGACCGTCAGGCTGCAAAGCCAAAAATGGGCCTTATCTATCAGATCTATGCTCAACGTTGTTTCAAAGCCGGTGCGATGGATTTTGATGATCTGTTATTCAATACCAATATTTTACTACGTGATTTTCCTGCTGTATTGCATAAGTACCAGCATAAATTCAAATACATCATGGTGGATGAGTACCAGGATACTAACTTTTCGCAATATGTAATTATTAAACAACTGGCTGCTGCATACCGCAACATATGCGTTGTTGGAGACGATGCACAAAGTATTTACGCTTTCCGTGGCGCCAATATTCAAAACATTTTTAATTACGAAAAAGATTATCCCGAGCTCAATATTTTTAAACTGGAACAAAACTATCGTTCCACAAAAATCATTGTAGGTGCTGCCAATACTGTCATTTCTAAAAATAAAGAACAGCTCAAAAAAAATGTTTTTACAGAGAACATCGAAGGCGAACTCATTAAGGTAATGAAAACGGAATCGGATAATTCGGAAGGAAATTTTGTTGCCAATTCCATTTTTGAAACAAAGATGAATGAGCAGGCGCATAACCGTGAATTCGCTATCTTATACCGTACCAACGCACAATCACGTGCTATGGAGGAAGCGTTGCGCAAACAAAATATCGCATATAGAATATTTGGTGGTCTGTCGTTTTACCAACGAAAAGAGATCAAAGATCTATTGGCTTATTACCGCCTTGCCATTAATAGTAATGATGAGGAATCCTTAAAACGGATCATTAATTATCCTGCACGTGGAATTGGTGACACTACCATTGACAGAATTATTGTTGCCGCAAACGACCACAACATAAGCCTTTGGAGGGTGATTGAAAATATCAATGAATTTGACATTGGTTTAAATGCAGGAGCCAAAGCAAAAGTGGATGAGTTTACAATAATGATAAAAAGTTTTTCCGCCATGCTTCAAACGCATAGTGCATACGACTTAGGGCAATATATAGCAGTTCATTCGGGCATCCTGAGAGATCTATATGCTGATAAATCACCGGAAGGAGTTAGCAGACATGAAAACATTCAGGAATTACTAAACGGATTAAAAGAATTTACTGAAAGTGAAATTGATATAAACGACATTGGTGCTGAACTTACTATTGAGAACCAAGATGCTGATGAGAAGCAAGATGCTGGTGAGAATCAAGATATAAGAATCAAGAATCAAGAAGAGGGGGATGAGAACCAAGAGTTGAGAAGCGAGAATCAAGAAGAGGAACAAGAGTTGAAGGAAGCTGGTATCGACACTGCAATTAATGGATTATTATTTTCATTCGATGAACAAAAGCCTGACATAGAAAATACTACAACGGAAATAACAACCAATCCTACATTAGACCTGTTTATGCGGGATATTGCATTGATGACCGATGCAGATAAAAAAACGGAAACAGAAGAAGATAGAAATAAAGTTTCCTTAATGACCATACATGCTGCAAAAGGTCTGGAATTCCCTTATGTATATGTTGTTGGTTTAGAAGAGAATTTATTTCCATCACAAATGTCATTAACAGAAAGGGCTGATCTGGAAGAGGAACGAAGATTATTTTATGTTGCTATTACCCGTGCCGAAAAACGTGTAACCCTCTCCTACTCTACTACACGATACCGCTGGGGTAATTTAATTTATTGTGAACCAAGTAGATTTATTGAGGAAGTGGATGCGAAATATTTAGACATGCCAACAGAGAGCAGTAGCCGATTGTTTGGTAATGAAGAATATGCAAGCAAGCCGAAACAATATAGCAATAAGCCTAAAGAGACCTTTGTGCAGCGACCTGTTATTGGAAAAAATTTAGTTAAAATTAATTCCGCTTCAAAAAACACTTCTGATTTTGATACCGAAAGTTTACGGAGTTTGCAAGTTGGTATGGAGGTAGAGCATGATCGGTTCGGAAAGGGTAAAGTAATAAATATGGATGGTGATTTCCCAAATAATAAAACTACCGTGTTTTTTGAAGGGGTTGGACAGAAACAATTATTAATAAAATTTGCGAAACTGAGGATTGTGGGTTAGGACCTTCCCCTTTAAACTTCTCTATTAAGCAGAAGACAATGTTGTTGCTAATTAAGCAGCCCTCGCACCTATTTCAACAGGCTCAATATGACCAGCGTACTTCCAATGTCATTTAAGTTAAGGAGCAAATCGAGCTATCACAATTCTCGACAAACCTCAAAATGACATCATTTTTTTCGATTGTCGAGAAACGAGGATAGGCCTTTACTTAATGACATTGAGCGCTCTTCAGTCAGAGGTTTTCGAAGACTGTACACAGGCCTCTTTTGTCAATGAAAAAACATTAAAATTCAACTATATTTTAACAATGAAAAAAATAAAATACTTTTTTTTATCGCTTTTTTCTAAAAAATATATCAAAGGAAAACCAAGTAATTCAAGTGCTCCATTGGCGACAAAATCATTTTATGATTTCACAATGAAATCAATTGAAGGAAAAGATATTCCATTTTCGATTTATAAAGGCAAAAAAGTATTGGTTGTAAATACAGCATCAGAATGTGGCTATACTCCACAATTTGATGAATTGGAAGAACTGCATAAAAAGTATAAAGATAAATTAGTGTTACTTGGATTCCCCGCAAATAATTTTGGCGCACAAGAACCCGGAAGTAACGAGGAAATTGCAACCTTCTGCCAAAGGAATTATGGAGTAACATTTCAACTGTTTGAAAAATCTGAGGTAAAGGGTCCTCACCAAAACCCCTTATACCAATGGCTTACACATAAAGACCAAAATGGATGGAATGACACTGCTCCCAGCTGGAACTTTTGTAAATATTTGATTAATGAAAAAGGAGAGCTGCTGAAGTTTTATTCTGCGGGCGTAAGTCCTATGAGTGATGAGGTTTTGAAAGATTTTTGATAACTTATTTATTTGCTTCTATTTTAAATTAAGTAATAATTCAATTTAGAATTTCAAAAACTGTGTGTTTTTCTTTTTTCTTGAAAAAAAAGAAACAAAAATTCAAGAACAAACGATTCCTCCACACAGGCTACACTATATCGCGTTTGTTCACGGCTCACGCGCGGTTTCATAAGTTTATTTTTTCGTATTAAGTAAATTTACAGTAAACTGTTGCTATTGGCTGTTTTATTTCCTACTCAACACCATATTTTTCAATGCTTCGATCCATTTTGGATGATCATTCAGACTTTCTACCAGCGTGATCTTCTCTCCACCATGCTCTTTAAAAATTTCGTTGTATTCGGTTCCGATTTCATAAATAGTTTCTAAACAATCTGAAACAAATGCGGGTGAAAAAACTAACATTTTCTTTTTACCTTCTTTTGCTTTTTGTGCAACTACCTTATCGCTATAAGGCTTTATCCATTTATCATTCAAGCGTGATTGGAAAGTACTTTCATATTTCCCTTCCGGAATATTTAATCGTTTTACCAACTGACGTGTTGTTTCAAAACAATTGGCTCGGTAACAATAGTGATTGTTACTGGTAATGGAATCACAGCAGCTACCCAAATTACAAGTGTTTGCACCATAGTGCGCAGAACCTTTAAGGATGTGACGTTCGGGCAAACCGTGATAACTGAAAATAAAATAATCGTACTCATCAAAATTATATTTTTTTGCTACTTCAACGCATGCATCAATAAAACCGGGATTATCATAAAATTTTGAGATAATTTCAACAGATGGTGTGACCTCCCACTTTCCAATTATACGCAAAGCCTCTTCAACAGATGAACCTGTGCTTGAAGATGCATATTGTGGATACAAAGGGATCATAATAATTTTTTGTACCTGGGCTTCACGCAGTTTGTTCAATGCCGATTCCATACTCGGGCTTTGATAACGCATCCCTAATTCAACTACAAACGAATTGCCTAAAGCTTTTTGTAATAGTGCTTTTACTTTAATACTATTTGTTAAAAGAGGAGATCCTTCTTTTGTCCAAATGTGTTGG
>JAIOQD010000481.1 GCA_021413595.1 Bacteroidota bacterium
GTATCAATTATTGAATTATAAGCATAGTATGGTTCAAATAGGGCGAACATCACCTTCGATCCTGCCAGAAATACTGCAGATAGAACGAAATAAACTAAAATAGTTGAAAAGCAGTCGAATAAAATAATTGCTGCTACAGGCATAAAAAGCAAAAAAATATGGGTTTGACTCTTTTCTCCAAACAACAATGAATAACCGATCAGAAAAAGAATTCCTGTAATGAGACCAAAATGAAAACCTAGGTTATACTTACGTTTATAGACCAGAAAAAAGCCTACAATCAATAGTAAAAATTCGCTAAAGGTAAAAATTACCGTTACGTAGCGTTGTTGAGCAAAGCCCAACAATGTATAGAAAATACAAATGAAAGTAATAAAAAGACTTGCTGTATTAAAAATGCGGATTTTATTTTGTTTGTCAAATGGCAAATCGGGGCTTAAACCAATGTGTACTATTGAATTAAAAAGTTTTCGCATTTATTTAATTTTCAAAAAAAAGTGTAGAAAAAGCAAAGAAAATTATTGTTTAAACAATGAATCCACAAATTCATTTTTATTGAAAACTTGTAAATCTTCCATCTTCTCTCCTACCCCAATGTATTTAACGGGAATTTTAAATGTATCGGAAATGCCAATCACCACACCACCTTTAGCGGTACCATCCAATTTGGTTAAAGCCAAAGCGTTTACATCAGTAGCCGCGGTAAATTGTTTGCATTGTTCAATCGCATTTTGACCTGTAGAAGCATCCAGTACCAATAATATTTCGTGAGGTGCATCAGGAATGATCTTGCGCATTACATTCTTAATTTTGCTCAGTTCATTCATTAAATTCACTTTATTGTGTAAACGACCTGCTGTATCAATTATCACAACATCTGCGTTTTTTGCAACAGCGGAAGTAAGTGTATCAAAGGCTACAGAAGCCGGGTCGGCATTCATTCCTTGCGAAACGAGCATTGTACCGGTTCGTTCGGCCCAAATCTTTATCTGATCAACTGCGGCAGCACGAAATGTATCAGCAGCACCAATCACCACAACTTTACCGGCCTTTTTAAATTGAAAAGCCAATTTTCCTATAGTAGTAGTTTTACCAACACCGTTTACGCCAACCACCATTATTACATAAGGCTTTTTATCGGTAGGCAGTTCAAAATCGCCTTTCCCTTCCATTCCATTCGAAACAAGAAGTTCTGCTATCTCTTCACGTAAGATTTCATTGAGTTTTGATGTTTCAACTTTTCGTTGCTGAGCAACACGTTTTTTGATCCGTTCAATAATACGTAAGGATGTATCTACTCCAACATCAGAAGTTAAAAGTATTTCCTCCAAATTGTCGAGTACCTCATCATCAACAACAGCTTTACCCAAAATAGCGTTTGCCAGTTTGCTAAAAAAACTTTGTTTGGTAACAAAAAGTCCTTTATTTAAACTTTCCTTTTTCTCTTTACTAAAAAAACTAAAAATACCCATTTCTATTTTGTGTTTTAATCTCTCTTAATCTCCTCTTTGGAAGGAGGAATATATAAAAACAATAAAAGCTTCCCCTTATTCTGGAGGAAGCTTTTACAAATACGATTAGCCTAAAAAATTTATTTAGAAGCTAAAAAATCTTTAATATGATCGTTGTGAACGATTTCCTGTTTAAAAGAATAAGCACCAGTTTTAGGTGATCTTACCATTTTAATCACTTTTGTAAAGTTATTTCCTTTACCAGATTTAAGGGTTGCAACTACTTTTTTTGCCATTGTGTTATAGTTTAAAGTTCAAAGTTTAATATTTAAAGTTTTTACAAACTGTTAAAATTAACAACAAACTAGATTATTTAATTTCTTTATGAACGGTTACTTTTTTCAAGATAGCATTGTATTTTTTCAACTCTAATCTTTCTGTAGTGTTCTTTTTGTTTTTAGTAGTAACATAACGAGACGTTCCAGGTTTACCGCTGGTTTTGTGCTCAGTACATTCCATAATCACCTGAATTCTATTACCTTTTTTTGCCATTGTGTTATTTATTTTTCAAAATTGAAAATCAACGAATTTTATTTTTTCAGGAAGCCTTGTTCTTTTGCTTCTTTCATTACAGCAGTAATACCATTTTTAGTGATAGTACGTATTGCAGAAGTAGACAAACGCAAAGTGATCCATTTATTCTCTTCAGGTAAAAAGAATTTTTTAACCTGAAGATTCACGTTAAATTTTCTTTTTGTTTTAGCATTAGAGTGGGATACTTTGTTACCCACGATAGCCTTTTTCCCAGTTATTTCGCAAACTCTTGACATCGTATTTTGTATTTAATGTACTATTTATTTTTTTCGGACTGCAAATAACGTAAATTTAATGGAAACTACCAAATATTTAACACATTTAAGATACGATTTAAGAAACAATTCAACAAAATTGAACTAAATCAGGCCTTTTAAACCAATAAACCTTTTTTAAATTCAGTAATTTATTTGCTTGGATATCCCTCAGGGTTTAGTTTTATGTCTCTTTTGATCTCAAATTTGAACGAACTTTTATCTAATATATTTATTTTTTCAGATATTGTTTTAAACCCATTCGCTTCAATAGTAATATCAAAAGTACCCGGACTTAAGATCATAATAAATCTTCCAGAATGAGGATTAGGCAAATAGGTACCTACAATTTCATGCGTTTTACTATCATTCACAGAGATAAAAACATCCATAAAATTTAATCGTTGTGTGGAATCAGCAGAAAAAATATCACCAATCACTACTGAATATTGAGGTTCAACGTCATTAAAAGTAACTCGATAAATATCTAAATCGCCCATCCCTCCTTCTCTTAAGGCTGCCATATAACCAAACCTGCCATTACTTGCCATCCTGAAATTGTAATCATCTTCGGGACTATTTACAGGGAATCCCATATTTTTAGGATTTGAAAAACTTTTGGTAGCTGCATCCTTCTCTGCTTTGAAAATATCATAACCACCCATGGTAGTATGCCCTGTTGAACTGAAATACAAGGTTTTGCCGTCAGGTGTAACATTAGGAAAATCCTCATTAAAAGCAGTATTTATTTCGGGTCCAAGGTTTTGTGCCGGTCCCCAGGTACCATTTGGTAATTGGGTGCTCATATATAAATCAGTACCACCATATCCACCATTTCTATTGCTGGCGAAAAACAATACACTACCATCATTATTTATACATGCAGCAATTTCTTCAGCCGATGAATTAATATTATCACTTAATTTTTCAGGTGTTTTAAACGTTTTTCCTTTTTCGGTATTTGTTATGTAAATATCTCCCACACCTTTAAAATTGGTATAATAGAAAAGCATTACATCACCTGAACCAGATAAACCAATGACTTCCTGTTCACCATCTTTTTTTATAATTGCTGATTCAAATTTTTTGGCTTTGGTAAAAGTTCCATTGTTTTCTTTGGAAATATAGGCCCCAGCCTGGTATGTGCCGTCCTCTTTTACATTTTCAGCACCTTCATCAGGTTTACGGGAGTTGAAAATAATAAATGATTCATCATTGGGAACAAATGGATAATAATCAGCATAGGGTGAATTTACACTCGCTCCCAGGTTTTCGAATGTTACATTTAAAGGGAATTTTATTAATTCTTTTGCATTGATACACAATTGCATCTGATGATCTACATCTTTTAAATTCTCAACTGTACCACGACCAGTTTGCTTAAAAGTTGTATATGCTTTAATAGCATCATCAAAACGGTAAGAGTAATGGTATGCTCTAGCTAATAAATACAATGCATTGGGGTCAAACTTGGTTTTACGGGTAATGATCTCTAAATAAGGTATCGCTTTGGATTTATTAATATTTGTATTGAGATAACAAATAGCTATGTTATAATTGTAATTATCATTTTTGGGATCAATTTCGCGTAAACTAAGATAGTCTTCAAGTGCTCCTTCAAAATTACCTTGTCCCAATTTTTGTTCTGCTTCAAAAGGATCAATTTTTTTCCCAGTCCCACTTTGAGCAAAAATCGATTTTGCCAGAAATAAGGCTAATGTTACACATACAATTGGTAGTACTTTTTTCATTTTTAGTATTTTAAAATATATTTAAAGGGAGAACAAAGATAAAAAAAAAACAATTGGATGATTTATGGGGATGAATTCATTTTTTGAAGTAGGCAATAATGAATAATATGAATACTGGTGCTTTACAAGTTCATTCTTGAACTAAAGCAGAAAGTGGCAATTAGAGCACTCAAAAAGGGCAAATAATATGGCAAATTTATTTTTATTTCTTAATTTCTTCAAACCCGGATACCAATTACAAGGATATCATCTACTTGTTCCAAATTGCCTTTCCATTTTTCAAAATGATTTTCCAGAATATTTTTTTGTTCTTTCATGGTTTTGCCATAAATTTCAATAAGTATTTCTTTCAGTTTGCTATATTTAAATTTTTTCCCCTTTTCTCCTCCAAACTGATCAGCATATCCATCGGTAAATAAATAAATAGCATCCCCTTTTTCTAGCTTAATTTTATGATTTGTAAATATTTTTGTTTTAGCAGTATCAGCACCTATCGCTTGTTTATCAGCTTTTATTTCGATTAGCTCCAACATCCCCAGCATCTTTCCATCGGCAGGCACATCAGAAGTGGCTTTTCTTACAATGTACAAAGGATTATTTGCACCTGCATATTGTAGTTCCAACTTTTCAAAATTAATTGAACAGAGTGCCATATCCATACCATCTCTAATAGAACTCAATGTTTCGGAAACTTTTTTATTGAATTGGGATAATGCATCACCAGGATTATTAACCGTGGCCCTGTTTATTGTTTGATTTAAAATGGTACTGCCAATAACGCTCATTAACGCTCCGGGCACACCATGACCAGTACAATCAACAGCAGCTAAAACGGCTACCTCCTGGGCAGGCTCATTGTTGCGTGGTGTTGTTAATTTGGTGTCGAACCAATAAAAATCGCCACTAACTATATCTTTAGGCTTGTATAAAATAAAGTAATCTTTCATTGCACTATCCATCTTTTCAATAGGCGGTAATATCGCTTTCTGAATATTGAGTGCATAATTAATACTGTCCTTGATGTCCTTATTTTTTTCTTCGATAATATTATTTTTAAGAGCTAATTGGTTGTTAGATTCGGCCAAAGCCAATCGTGATATTATCTCCTTTTTTGTAAGATTGGTACGAGAGTAAATCAGTAAAATGCTAAATAAGCCTACTGATAAGGTAAGTAAACCTCCATTGATCAATATTTCACTTAAAACCATTTGACTATTCATCCAAAACAAAATAACATTTGCAACTAGGGAAGCAGCAACAACAATAATGGAATAAATTGGTTTC
>JAIOQD010000482.1 GCA_021413595.1 Bacteroidota bacterium
TGCTGTTTTCTATTCCTTGTTTAAAACCAACAAAACTCATATTGAAATATTTGAATTCGAAGTTGAAAATAAATATTTTCTTCATGAAAAAGGAACAGAAATAATGAATCTTTTTGAAAAAAGCCTCAAAAGCAATTTTCATATGGAGAATTTGATCGATTCAAAATATCGTCAAAGTATTAAAAAGTTTTTAGTACCTTAATAGTTTAATTCAATACTGTTCAAAATGACTTTCTCAAGCGAAAAGATCATAGAAGTTAAACATCTTGTTAAGCATTATGGAAAATTTAAAGCTTTGGAAGATGTAAGCTTCGAGGTTTATAAAGGAGACGTGTTGGGCTTTCTGGGGCCTAATGGGGCCGGAAAAAGCACAACCATCCGGGCCATTCTTTCGCTTATCAAACCAACCAGCGGTGAAATAAAATTATTTGGAAAAGATCCGGTTAAGGATCACAAATATATTTTTTCACGTATCGGTTGTATCGTTGAAAAACCTGATTTTTATCTATATCTCTCCGCACAAAAAAATCTGGAAATTTTTGCACGCCTTACAGGTGTGGAATTAAAAAAAAACCGAATTTCGGAGATCATTGATTTTGTGGGTTTAAAAGGACGAGAAAAAGATAAACTCAAAGGATTCTCCAACGGAATGAAACAACGCCTGGGAATTGCCCAAACTCTTATTCATGATCCGGAACTTATAATTTTAGATGAACCTACTACAGGTTTGGATCCTCAAGGAATTTTGGATATCCGTAATCTGATCCTACAGCTTAAGAATGAATATAATAAAACCATTTTGTTATCATCACATTTACTATCAGAGATTGAACTGATCGCTAACCGGATGGTAATAATTAATAAAGGAAAAACTCTCGTTCAAGGCAGTGTTGCCAACCTTTTGAATGAACAGGAATTGATCGTTTCTTTTACACTTGATGATATTGATAAAGCAAAATTACTTTTAGCATCTTTCGGTTTAGAAAAACAGTTTGTCAGTAGTAATCAGAATAATTTATTATTGCAGATCTCTAATGATAAAATCCCTGCTGTAAATAAATTATTTTGTGATAACGCTATAAAAGTATTCTCTATTGAAACCAAAAGAAAACTCGAAGATTACTTTTTAAAATTAATAAACAACTAATGTTCTGGAAAAGCACCTATAATGAATTGATTAAGATAATTGCCAAACCAAGAAGCTATATTGGTTTGGGTGCCATTACTTTAATTATTGCCATCATCCTTTTTGCAATGCGTTTGGATGGAATGACCTATCTCTCTTTTATTACACAACTATTTGATCAATCGCTTTCTTTTCAGGGAAACATTTTAAATGGTAACCTTGTTGCGTTCATCATTCTTCAAATGTTAATTGTTCACATTCCTTTATTGATCGCCTTGGTAACCGGTGATCTTATTTCAGGCGAAGGTGCAATGGGTACGATACGATTGTTATTGACAAAACCCATTTCACGAAGTGGTATCTTTTTCTCAAAGTATCTTGCAGGTTGTATTTATACATTCGTTATTCTGATATGGATCGGCTTTTTAGCCTTGGGTGTAAGTAAGTTTGTATTCGGAACAGGCGACCTCATGATATTAAAAAGCGAAGGCCTTGTTATTATGCAGGAGCCGGATATTTTTTGGCGCTTTCTTTCCGCATTTGGAATTGCTTATCTGGGCTTAATGATGATCGCTACATTATCAATCACACTTTCTTGTTTCTCCGAAAACTCCATAGGCCCAATAGTATTGACAATGGCTATTATTATATTGTTTACAATAATTGGCGCACTCGATGTCTCCGTTTTGGATAATGTAAGACCATTTTTATTTACAACACACATGAGCACCTGGAACAGCTTTTTTGAAAACCCTCTTCCAACAGAACAGATCCTACGTTCAGCGGCTTCATTATTGTTTCAGATAGTCGGATTACTTGGCATTGCGCTTTATAAATTTAACAGGAAGGATATTTTATCATGAAAGTGCATTTATTTAAATCGGTAGTAGCATCTGTAATTTTCCTGTTCACATTTACTTCTTTAATGAGCCAGAATGAAACAGGAAATCAATTGCTGAACAAGGTGTACTGGAAAATACAAAAGGCGAACGATTATTCTGTTAGCGCAAATATTAAAGTGGATATGCCCTTTATTAAAATGTTGCCGATCGATGTTAAAATTTATTTCAAACAAAAAGATAAATTCAAAGTAGAGTCAAAGAGTATTGCCCTCATTCCACGTCAGGGTTTTGATCAGTTAAGTAAAATGCTCTCTGATACCAATCAGTTCACCTGCATGATACAGGGATTGGAAATGATTGGTGCAACTTCAACCAAAATTATCAATGTAATTCCGCTATCCGATACCACAGATGTTATTTTAGGTAAATTATGGATAGATCCCCTTGAAAGTTTAGTGCTAAAGTTACAATTAACAACAAAATCCAGCGGCACTATAATTACAGAGTATGAATATGGCACAAAAAAAGCCTATGGCTTACCAGATTTGATGGTATTTACCATCGATGTTAAAAAATTCAAGATCCCTAAAATTATGGGAGCAGAAGTTAACAAAGAAAAAAAAGATCTGGACAACAAACAACAAGAAAAAAAGAAAGGAAAGATCGTTGTTAAGCTCGGGAACTATCAAATAAACAAAGGTATAGCAGACACCTTTTTTTTAAATAAATGAGATCATCATTTGTTCTAACGTTACGAGTTTTTTGCGAGGGATTGTGTTATAATTAGTCGTCCCCCCAAAAAGTCATTTTAATTTAAATAGCTGCTTTTTCCAGACTTGTTTTTGTTGAATCTCCTAACTCAGAATCACTATCTAAAAACTTAAAATAAATTTTTTCAAGTTCGTCTTCCTCAAATAAAGTTTCTGCAATTTGAAAAACCTCTTCATTTTCAACTGCAATATGATCAGAAAGTGCAATCGCATATTTTTCAAACTCTGTATGTGCTAAAAGATAATCGTTTTTTTCAATCAACGATTCTATGTTTTTCAACAGCTCTCTAAAATCTTCATGATTTTCAAGCATTTCTTTTATTATCCCATCTGAAAGTATTTCATTTTTTTTATTCATCTCAGGAAATAATACTTCTTCTTCTTTCGCGTGATGATATTTATCGGCATAATTTCTAAAAAAATCAATCTTTATTCTCATTCCATTTTTGTACGCTTCACTATCATTTTCAATTAATGATTTAAGTGCCTGTGTACTTTTAATTGCTTGAGTAATAATTTCGTGTTCTTTATAGAGTAATTCAATAGGGTTGTTCATAATTATTAAATTAGATAGTCCATGTTTTATCTCCCGACAATATTTTATTTAATGGAGATTTACCTTTTTTAGCAGTAATATCATTTATTTGATCAACTAACGCTTCTTCATAAGTGCTGCGTTCATTGGCATATAATACTCCAAATGGTCTGGGGAAATATTCACCGTTAAATTCTGTGTCAAAGAACCGAGAAAGCAAATTTGCTTTTGTTTTATCTTTTTCATCATGTATCCATAAGTCGTTCAGTGCTATTCCACTTTCATTAATATTTACAATCACAGGCATCAATCCGTCCAACTTAATTCCTTTTTCATTATTATGTCCAAAGATTAACGGTTTACCTTGTTCAAGAAATATAGCCTCCTCCTTTTTTGTTTCTTTATCCGAAAAGGCAAAAAACGCTGCATCATTAAATACAGGGCAGTTTTGATAAATTTCTA
>JAIOQD010000483.1 GCA_021413595.1 Bacteroidota bacterium
TGGTTAGGTGAAAAAATAACTGATAAAGGTATTGGTAATGGTATTTCTATAATCATTATGATCGGTATCATTGCTCGTTTACCATTTGCATTTGTTTCTGAATTCGGTTCACGTTTAGGTGGTGAAGGTGGTGGTTTGATAATGTTATTGATCGAACTTGTTATATTATTATTAGTAGTAATGGGAACAATCATGCTAGTGCAAGGTACCCGTAAAATACCTGTTCAGTTTGCTAAAAAAATTGTTGGAAATAAACAATATGGTGGTGTTCGTCAGTACATTCCATTAAAGGTAAATGCTGCAGGAGTTATGCCGATTATTTTTGCTCAGGCAATAATGTTCATACCATTAACTATTGTTGGTTTTTCTCAGTCCGAAGCATTAACAGGATTTGTAGGAACTTTTTCTAACCATTACGGATTTTGGTATAACCTTGTATTTGCTCTTTTAATCATTGTATTTACTTATTTCTATACAGCTATTACTGTTAATCCAAACCAAATGGCGGAAGATATGAAACGTAATGGAGGTTTTGTACCGGGAATTAAGCCAGGTAAAAAAACCGCTGAATTTATTGACCTCGTAATGTCAAGAATTACATTACCGGGATCTATTTTCCTTGCTGTTATAGCTATTTTACCTGCATTTGCAGTTAAATTAAATATTAGTCAGGAATTTGCACAATTTTATGGTGGAACATCCTTATTGATTTTGGTTGGGGTAGTATTAGATACATTACAACAAATTGAAAGTCATTTATTAATGCGTCATTATGATGGATTAATGAAAACCGGAAAAATAAAAGGTCGCTCTTCAATGAGTATGACTACTGCCTAATATAGAAATAAAATTATCAGAACGTGTCAAAAGCAGTTTTTTATAAGACTAAAGAGGAAATAGAGTTAATACGAGAAAGTTCTTTACTTGTTGGAAAAACACTAGCGGAAGTTGCTAAAATTATTAAACCCGGAATTACAAGTTTATCTTTGGATAAAATTGCAGAAGAGTTTATTAAAGATAATAATGCAATACCTGCTTTTAAAGGGTACAGCGGTTTTCCGAATACTTTGTGTATTTCATTAAATTCACATGTAGTGCACGGAATACCAAGTAACTATGTTCTAAAAGATGGTGATATTGTTTCAGTGGACTGTGGGGTAGTTAAAAATAAATACTTTGGCGACTCTGCATATACTTTTACAATTGGCGAAGTAGAACCGGAGGTTTTAAATCTTTTAAAAATCACCAAAGAAAGCCTTTATAAAGCAATTGAAGTGGCAATAGTTGGTAATCGTTTGGGAGATATAGGTGCAGCTGTTCAATCTCATGCTGAAAAGAATGGTTATTCTGTAGTACGCGAATTGGTTGGACATGGTATAGGACAAAACCTTCACGAAGCCCCTGAGGTACCTAATTATGGTAAAAAAGGATCAGGACATAAGTTACAGGAAGGTTTAGTTATTGCAATTGAACCAATGATAAATTTGGGTAAAAAAGCAATTATACAGGAAAAAGACGGTTGGACAATACGTACTGCTGATAACTTAGCTTCAGCACATTTTGAGCATACAATTGCAATAGGAAAAGATAAAGCTGATATACTATCGAGCTTCGATTATATAGAAAAAGTACTAAATAAAAATAATTTATCAGTAATTAGTTAGGAATTTGTACCTTTGCGGACTTCCAAATCGGCTAAATTATTAAATGTAATAAAATTATATGGCTAAACAAGCGTCAATTGAGCAAGACGGAATTATTCTAGAAGCATTGTCTAATGCAATGTTTCGCGTTGAGCTTGAGAACGGACACGTAATTACAGCCCATATTTCAGGTAAAATGCGTATGCATTATATCAAAATCTTAACAGATGACAAAGTGAAAATTGAAATGTCGCCATACGATTTAACAAAAGGAAGAATTACATATAGATACAAATAAAAGACAGTTAAAAGTTTAAAGTTAAAAAGTTGCTTTTTGCAGCAAAACTTTCAAACCTTCAACTTTCAAACTTTAAACTAAAATAACAATGAAAGTAAGAACATCAATCAAAAAAAGAAGTGTTGACTGCAAAATAGTTCGTAGAAATGGCGTTTTGTATGTGATCAACAAAAAAAATCCTAAGTTTAAACAAAGACAAGGGTAAATAATTTTAGAATTCTATAATTTAAGAATTTTAGAATTCAAAAAATCTAAAATTCTACAAATCAAAAATTAAAAAAAATGGCAAGAATTGCAGGTATTGATTTACCAAACAACAAAAGAGGTGAAATTGGCTTAACTTACATTTATGGAATAGGTCGCAGCAGTGCTCAGAAAGTATTAACTGAAGCTGGTATCGATTGGAATACTAAAGTTCAAGACTGGAATGATGACCAGTTAACAGCTATCCGTACTATTCTTAACGATAAGTACAAATTGGAAGGTTCTTTGCGTTCTGAAGTGCAATTAAACATCAAACGTTTGATGGACATTGGTGCTTACAGAGGTATTCGTCACCGTTTGGGATTACCTGTACGTGGTCAAACAACCAAAAACAATGCACGTACCAGAAAAGGTAAACGTAAAACTGTTGCAAATAAGAAAAAAGTAACTAAATAGTAAATAAAGATTTGGTGAATGGAGAGTAAAAAAACAGATGACTCTCCTGTTTAAACATCACTAAATGATCAAAAAAAAAAAATGGCTAAACAAAATCAATCAACAACTGCAGCTAAAGCAGTTGCTAAAAAAAGAGTTGTAAAAGTAGATGCAGTTGGGGAAGCCCATATCAACGCTACATTTAACAACATTATTATTTCCTTAACCAACATTACCGGTCAGGTGATATCATGGTCAAGTGCTGGTAAAATGGGGTTTCGTGGTTCTAAAAAGAACACGCCTTATGCAGCTCAATTAGCAGCTTCGGATTGTGCAAAAGTAGCTCACGCTGCAGGATTAAGAAAAGTAAAGGTATTTGTTAAAGGTCCTGGTGCAGGTCGTGAATCAGCGATACGTACTATTTCCGGTTCAGGTATTGAGGTTAGTGAAATCATGGATATTACACCAATTCCACATAATGGTTGCCGTCCTCCAAAACGCAGAAGAGTATAATATTATAGTTCAAAGTTTGAAAGTTCAAAGTTTGAAAGTTCAAAGTTTTAAAGTTCGAAGTCAAAAATTTATTTGACAACTAACAACCAACAACTAACAATCAATAACAACATAAAATGGCAAGATACATTGGCCCCAAATCAAAAATTGCAAGAAAGTTTAAAGAACCAATTTTTGGTCCAGATAAGGCATTAGAAAAAAAGAATTATCCTCCGGGAATGCATGGTTTATCTAAAAAACGTTCTAAGCAATCGGAATACTCTGTTCAGTTACGTGAAAAACAAAAAGCAAAATATACTTATGGTATATTAGAGCGTCAATTTGCAAAAATATACGCAATGGCTCAAACTGCACATGGTGTTACTGGTGAAGTATTACTTCAGTTGATCGAGTCCCGTTTGGATAATGTTGTTTATCGTATGGGTATCGCTCCAACTCGCAGTGGTGCACGTCAATTAGTTGGACATGGTCATATCACAGTTAATGGTAATGTTGTGAACATTGCATCTTATGTTTTAAAACCAGGCGATTCTGTTGCAGTTCGCGAGCGTTCAAAAACATTAGAAGTGATCAGCAAAAATGTATTATCTTCAAATAATCAGTTTTCTTGGATGGATTTTGATAAAACAAGTATGGTAGGTAAATTTATTTCAATTCCTGAAAGAGTTCAAATACCAGAAAATATCAAAGAACAACTAATTGTCGAGTTGTACTCTAAATAAACAATTCACTTCTCCCCTTCCCTCCCAAAAGAGATAGGGTTTTGGTGAATACTAAAAGAAAAAATTTTACTGCCTCCCTTCTATAAAGAGAGAATAAAAAGTAAAATTTATAACAATTAACTATTAACTAATAAAAATACACACACATGGCAATTTTAGCTTTTCAAAAACCTGATAAGGTTATTATGATTAACTCCAGTGAAACTGAAGGACAATTTGAATTCCGTCCCTTGGAGCCTGGCTATGGTATTACCGTAGGTAATGCTTTAAGAAGAATTTTATTGTCATCACTTGAAGGTCACGCAATCACCACAATGAAAATTGAAGGTGTTGATCATGAATTTTCTACACTTAAAGGTGTTACTGAAGATGTAACTGAGATAATCCTTAACTTAAAGCAAGTTCGTTTTAAAAAGCAAATTGAGACTACAGATTTTGAAAAAGTAACTGTAACTGTTACAGGTAAAACTCAGTTAACAGCTGGTGATATCGGTAAATTTACTTCAGGATTTCAGGTTTTGAACTCAGATCTAGTTATCTGTAACATGGAACCAAATGTAAAATTAAGAATTGAATTAACAATTGACAAAGGCCGCGGTTATGTTCCTGCAGAAGAGAACAAACCGGTTAATGCAAGTTTGGGTTTAATTCCAATCGACTCTATCTACACTCCGATCAAAAATGTTCAGTACAGCATTGAAAACTTCCGTGTTGAACAAAAAACAGATTACGAGAAACTAATAATGAACATTGTTACTGATGGTTCTATTCACCCGAAAGAAGCATTGAAAGAAGCAGCTAAAATTCTTATTCATCACTTTATGTTATTCTCTGACGAGCGTATCACATTGGATACCGAAGAAAAAATGGCAACTGAAGAATTTGATGAAACATCATTACACATGCGTCAGTTATTAAAAACAAAATTAGTAGATATGGATCTTTCAGTGCGTGCATTAAATTGCTTAAAAGCGGCTGATGTAGATACTCTTGCTGATTTGGTTTCTTTCGCTAAACATGATTTATTAAAATTCCGTAACTTCGGTAAAAAATCATTAACAGAGTTAGAAGATCTAGTAGCAAACAAAGGTTTAACCTTTGGAATGAACTTAGCAAAATATAAATTAGATAAAGAATAAATTAGATTTTGGATTTAGATATTAGATGTTTGGCATCTACATCTAAAATCTAACATCTTAATACTAAAAATAAAATGAGACACGGAGATAAATTAAATAATTTAGGAAGAAAGACAGCACATCGTAAATCGATGTTGGCGAATATGGCTAGCTCACTTATCCTTCACAAACGCATTTCTACTACGGTAGCTAAAGCTAAAGCGTTAAGATTATACGTTGAACCACTTTTAACTAAATCTAAAGATGATTCAACACATTCAAGACGTACTGTATTTGCTTATTTAAAAAGCAAAGAAGCTGTGGATATGTTGTTCAAAGATGTTGCAGTTAAAATAGCTGATCGTCCGGGTGGATATACCAGAATTTTAAAAACAGGCACTCGTTTAGGTGATAGAGCTGATATGTGCTTTATTGAATTAGTTGATTTCAACGAGAATATGTTAGCTGTAAAAGCTCCTGTAAAAGCAAAAGCTGCTAGACGTAGTTCTAAGAAAAAACCAGCTGAAGGAACTGCAAAAGCACCTAAAGCAACTTCTGAAAAAGAAGCTACTGATGAAGCTACAGATGAAGCTACAGATGAAACAAAAGGTGAATAATTTTTTGAATTAAGTTTTTATATTTAAAAAGGATAAAGTAATTTACTTTATCCTTTTTTTTATGCTTTTACATAGGAGTTGGCTGCAAGCGTAGAAAAAAAACAGAACAACCATATACTGACTGACAAATACCAAAACGAACCGAATATATATCGACCAAAGGAAATTTCTTTGCAAACACAACGGCCCAGCGCTTCGTGCTTTAATTTTTTAGCCCCCGCACAAAAAAAATTGAAATTCTTTTGCACCCCACATTGGCACATTTGGTTTTGCCCCCCTCACACAAGCCGACACAAAGGCAAAACCAAAAGAGCCAATTTTGCCAACGCAAAAAAACACATATTACAACCAATTTAATTAAGGACAAACGGAAAAGTATTTCGACAGTTATAATTGTTGCAACTTGTGAAATATTTCGACCAGAGTATTTTTAGGACTAAATGTTAAAACTCCCGTGTGTTATGACCAGCGGGTATTTCGACCAAAGTATTTTTAGAACTAAATGTTAAAACTCCCGTGTGTTACGACCTGCGGGTATTTCGACCAAAGTATTTTTAGAACTAAATGTTAAAATTTCTGTGTGTTACGACCAGTGGGTATTTCGACCGAAGTGTTTTTATAGAACTAAATGTTAAAATTTCTGTGTGTTACGACCAGCAGGTATTTCGACCAAAGTATTTTTAGAACTAAATGTTAAAATTCCTGTGTGTGACTAACGGGTATTTCGACCGGAGTGTTTTTGTACCCCCTCCCACACAAGCCGCCACAAAGGCAAAACCAAAAGAGCCATTTTTTTGCCAACGCACCTTGTCAATTCTGCTTTTGAGTTATCATTGATCAATAAATTAAAAAAAAGAGCCGCAAAAAGCGGCTCCTTTTTATCTATATTTTTTTTACAGTTATTTTGTGAAAATAAATTTCGAATTTATGATTCTATTTCCAATATGAGCTTTCACAATATATAAGCCTGGCTTATTTTCGCCATTCATTGTTATTCTCCTTTGTAATACACCTTCACTGGCCGCTATTTTTTCTGATTTAAATATAGACTGTCCAAGTAAATTTATGACTTCAAATGTTACATCTGTTTGCTCCGGGATTCCAATTTGGACCATGAAATCACCAAATGTAGGATTCGGGTAAATTGATAGCGTATTTATATCCTGTTTATAGGCTGATTCAAAATATTCAGTTGTGTTATCTGAAGAATCATTTGCCATTATTAAGGATTTACATGGGTTAACTTGTACTTCAATCCCTGAAGAATATTGGTTTACTCCTCCGGAGGTTACTCGAATTTGATACCAACCTTCTGTTGTTGCTGTATAAGCTGAGCCAGTTGCACCGGAAATAATCTGGTAAGTTCCGTTTCCATCTTTCTTTTGCCACTGATAGGTATAACCTGAACAAGTATTAGCATATAGAACAACAAAGCCTCCACCACAGAAACTTGTCGGTCCCCCGGGAGTTATCGTGGCTGTTAAGCTCGAGTTAACGGTTACTGCTGTTGGGGCAGACCAAGAGCTACAAGATCCATCGGTAATTTTCACCTGGTAATTACCCGTGGTACTTGCTGAATATTCAAATGAAGTTGCTCCACTGATATTCACATTATCTTTAATCCATTGACAAGTATAACTATTTCCTGTTTCTGCCAATAATCCAACAGTTCCTCCTGAACAAAAAGTTGTGCTACTACCAGGAGTAATAGAGGCAAAATCAGCTACCTTAACCCAAGTAATTCCAGGCAGACTTGTACACCCTCCTGTTGTTGTGGTAACGGAATAATTGCCTGCCATAGCCAATGTTGCCCCGGTTCTGGTCGGATTTTGAGCACTTGAAGTAAATCCACCCGGTCCTGTCCATGAGTAATTTGAAGCGGATGTAGAAAACAAGGTAATGGTAGCACTTTGACATACACTTTCATTACTGGTTGCCGTTGGAGTTGCAGGAGGCACGCAATTAACAGTGCAATCTCTTGACGCAGCAGTTCCTAAGCATGTTCCGTTAGTTCCGGCAACGGTTATGTTTCCGGACACAGCAGAACTTAAAAAATCAACAGTTATATTATTTGTTCCTGCTCCAGTAGCTATAGTTGCTCCTGAAGGTAATGTCCAGATATAACTACTTGCGCCACTAATAGCCGGTACAGAGTAGGCTACTCCATTTTGTCCTAAAGTAACTATGACTGATCCGCTAATAGTTCCCGCGGCAGCAGGAGTTGCGCTAATAACAGCTTCGATCCCGGATGACCATTGATTAGATCCTCCTGAAGTAACCCTGATTTGATACCAACCAGCAGTTGTAACTGTATAGGATGAACTAGTAGCCCCTGAAATAACCTGATAAACTCCGTTAATATCCTTCTTCTGCCATTGGTAGGTATAACCTGAACAAGTATTAGCATATAAGACAACACTTCCTCCCGGACAAAATGTTGTTGGGCCTCCAG
>JAIOQD010000595.1 GCA_021413595.1 Bacteroidota bacterium
GCGGAGATAAACGATGATGAAATTGGATTCGAGTTATTAAAATCTGAAAGTATTGGAGAGCTCAAAATTGGTTTAAACACTTTAAAAACCAAGGAATTAATTGGCGAACCAGTAGAAAGATCAAAAGCCGAAAAATGGGAAGCCGATGGCGAAATACATCAAAATTGGTTATATACAAAGGATGGTATTACTTTGGAAATGATAGGCGAGGGCGAGCAATTGATAAATTCGATCTCTATAATTGCTCCTTGTAAATTTAAAACAAAAAAGCAGATAGGAATTGGCAGTTCAAAGGAGGACGTGTTAAAGGCTTATAATATAGCAATAGACGGTTCATCAGGCGAATCTGATAATATTATAGTAGGGACAGTATATGGTGGGCTTATGTTTAATTTTGAGAACGAAAAAGTAACCAGCGTTTTTATTGGATCGAGTGCAGAATAAAAAAGGGATTGCCATCCCTTAAATAAAAAAGCCCCCGATTTTTTTTCGGGGGCTTTCAAAAATAATTTAGTTTTTTTATTCTTTCCCACCCAAAATTAGTACTTCATTCACTTCAATTTCGGTAACATAACGCTTTACGCCTTCCTTATCGGTATAATTACGATTGATCAGTTTTCCATCGATGGCAACCTCGCTGCCTTTTTTCAAATATTTCTCGATGATATCAGCTGTTTTGCCCCAGGCAATGAGGTTATGCCATTGTGTTTCTTTTACGAGCTCCCCCTTCGCGTTTTTATACGATTCATTGGTGGCAATGCTCATTTTTGCCAGTTTTCTTCCACTCTCTAAGGTTTTGATCTCCGGAGCTATTCCTAAGTTACCAATCAATTGTACTTTGTTACGTAATGCATTCATAGTTTTTTTTTTAAAATTATTTTTATTTTTTTTTGATTTTATTTTTTGCGAATTTTAATTACTGTGCTTTGTTTCCTCCAATTAGAAGTACTTCATTTACCTGAATTTCGGTGATATAACGCTTTACGCCTTCCTTATCGGTATAATTACGATTGATCAGTTTTCCATCAATGGCAACCTCAGTGCCTTTTTTTAGATATTTCTCGATGATATCTACGGTTTTACCCCATGCAATAAGGTTATGCCATTGCGTTTCTTTTACAAGTTCGCCTTTCGCGTTTTTATACGATTCATGTGTGGCAATGCTCAATTTTGCCAATTTTTTTCCTCCTTGTAATGTTTTGATCTCCGGAGCCATTCCTAAGTTACCAATCAATTGTACTTTGTTACGTAATGCATTCATGGTTTTTTGTTTTTTTAATTTGTTAATACTGTTTGTGATATCATTATCAATAAAACTGTTTGTTGTTTTTTGACGATGCAAAGGTGTGGAGATCTGCATTTCTGATTCGGTTACTAAGTATTTATATACGGATATACCTGTTTGTAAGCGTTTGTAGTCGAATAAAATTTCTCGCGAATGGTCCTGTATTCTATGCAAAATAAGGGAAGTAGTATAGATCTGCGAAATGAATAGACCAGGTTGTTAAAACAGTGATTTTATTGCAATTTAATTTGCTTTATATTTTTAGTGGGAAAACATAATTGGTAAAGAGGGGATTTACTGGTTGAAAGTTTGATAAAAAGAGCAACAAAATAAGAGCCTGTTTAAATTTAAATTACATATTTTGCTATTGAATGCGTTCCTCCATTGGTGGTTTCTTTGAACGTAGCTCCGGTTATGTCATCCCGAACTTTTGTGACCTGTTCTTCGCAGTAGAAGGGGTCTTGTTATTATAAAAGACATTGCTAAAATCACAACAAGATCCCTCTTGGCGAAAAAGCCAATCGGGATGACATCGCCTATAAATGTGGTCCTTATTCACAATTTAAAGATTATTTAGAAATTAAAAGTAATGATAGAATAAATTTTGAATAAATTTTAAACAGGTTTTAAATCTTAATAATTTTTTATTCAAAAAAACAATGATTCAAAATCCCTTTTATTGTCATGAAAGCCTTCCCTGGTTGATTAGTGTGTGTCCGAGATTTTCTGCCGAATATTTTGTTTATATTGGATAGCACAACTATAATTAAATTATTTTTATAATTTCTGTGTCTTTTTGCCATCCTCTGTATTATGGTAGTAAAGGATGCAAAATGATAATTACAATTAATATGAAAGCAACAACCGCCAATCACCAAAGCACGGAGCAAATTAACGCAGGAATGGAGTTGGTGAAAGCAGCTCAGAATGATCCCCGTTGTTTTGAGCCCTTGTATACATTCTATTATAAAAGAATAGTATCCTATATCTATCATCGGATCGAAAGCAAGGAAGAAGCTTTTGAAATAACCGCACAGGTATTTTACAAAGCACTGGATAATCTTCCTAAATATAAGGCGCAAGGGGTACCTTTTTCAGCATGGTTGTTTCGTATTGCCAGCAATGAACTTAATCAGATCTTCCGGAAAAATAAATCGGTGCGGATTGTTGATCTTGACACTGGAGGGACCTTGGATCTTATGGTCTCGCTTGAAGAAGCAAAATCCGAGCAGCAGGATGAGCAACTATTTGCAGTTTTAAATCAACTGGAAGAAGCCGAAATGGAATTGATCGATATGCGTTTTTTTGAAAAACGTTCTTTCAAGGAGATAGCTGATATCATTGGAATGAATGAGAGTGCCTGCAAAATTAAAGTGTATCGTATATTGGAAAAATTAAAAAAGAAACTAATCAAAATATAAACACATGGATAAGTTAAAATTTAAAAAAGATCGTGAAAAGCTTTCCGATCAGGAAATCGGGCAACATATGAATTTTGATAAATTCATCTCTGGATATGCCCCTGTTAAAAGCTGGTTTCCTAAAGGGACCCAATTTTATTCGCTCATTGCCGCTGTAGCTGTTGTTTTGGTTGCAGCAGTATATCTGGTTTTTCGTTCCGATAAAAATGAAAGTGCGGTATCTATTAAGCCCTTCATTGATCCACCCACACTATCAATGAACATTAGTTCAGCGGTTTTTGAAGGGAATAATCAGTATGATACCACTTTTGTTTACAAAACAGGAACCCTTATCCATGTGCCTGCATCAGCTTTTGTGGATGAGAAAGGTAATGATATCAATGGCGAGGTGGAAATTAAGTTTCGCGAGTTTCATGACCCTATTGATATTATGCTGAGTGGAATACCTATGCATTATGATTCAGCAGGAATGCAATATCAGTTGGAATCTGCCGGGATGTTTGAGGTAATGGCTTACCAGCAAGGGCAGCCATTGCAATTAAAACCCGGAAAAGAAATTTCTGTAAATATGGTATCGCCTACAAACAATGGAAACGATTATAATATTTATTACCTTGATACCAATAAAAGGCAATGGAATTACATTTCTGAGAATACAGAAAGCAATAATACTTGTGTACCTCTATTTGAAAGAAACCCTGCGTATGCAAAAGAATTTGAATCCAATACTGTTTTCGAAAAATTAAATAAACCTGTGCTTCCTAAAAAAGAGGATCCTAATGCCTATAACTTTATCATTGACGTTAAAAGGACTGAATTTCCGGAGTTGACAGTTTACAAAGGTTTAAAATTTGAGCCGGTAGAGAGCAAAAAGAAATTTCATACTAAGCTTGCTCTTAAAACTTGGGATGATGTGGTAATAGAAAGAGAAAATGATAGCGAGCATTATATTATTACATTTAGCTCCGAAAAGGAATCGCATAGTATTAAAGTAAGACCTGTTGTAGATGCGAAAAATTATGCCGAAACTATGAAGGATCATGAGAGAAGACAAAAGCAATATGAAGTTTCGTTGGCACTTAGAAAAAAATATGCAAATGAAAAAAGAGATTCGCTTTACAGAATCAGAAGTGTTTTAAGCGGGACAGCCTTAAGAGGTAACCTGAACGAGCGGTTTAATAATTTTATTGATGATAGCTTTACAGAAACTTCAAAGGACTTGCTTGTTTATAGGACTTTTAGCATCAG
The DNA here is from genome assembly GCA_021413595.1 of Bacteroidota bacterium. Classification (GTDB taxonomy): domain Bacteria; phylum Bacteroidota; class Bacteroidia; order 2-12-FULL-35-15; family 2-12-FULL-35-15; genus 2-12-FULL-35-15. The sequence continues at coordinate 3,955 of JAIOQD010000595.1, forward strand.
CAGACTTGGTATCTGGAACAGTGACAGACCATGTAAATTTGTTAGTGGCGCTGATTTTAATCATACTGCACAATTTACATCCCTTAAGAATGAAGCCTTAATGTTGAAAAGTGTTTACCTTGTAAAGCGTGATATAAACAGCCTTTACCCTGTTCAGGAGCAGAATTTTAATCGCTTTCCTTTTGCAAGTACTGTGGATATAATTATTGGAATCGGGTATAATGACGAATTGTATTATATTAAAGACGAAGATCTGAAACAAATAGATCCCGGCAAAAAAGAGATTTTATTTAAAATGAAAGAAATAGGTGGCGTGTCAAGTTCAGTCGGTTTAAAACAACTCCTTAAAATTTAACGAATATGATCGGTCGTGTATTACTTCTATTGTTTATTACCACGTTTTGCAGGGCTCAAGAGCCTGGCAAAACGCTGGTTTTTAAAGCACGTGCTCCAGCCACCGAATGTTCCATTATATGCAAGGAGAATTTTTTTTGGCTGGAAACTCAAAATCCGGTTCAGATCAAAGTAAAGGCTGCACGGAACATTAAAACAAAGGTAGAGGTGACGGGTGGAAAGATAGTGTCAGTTAAAGATGATATCTATTACTTACTTTTTACAAGACCCGGCACGGCTGTTATATCAGTTTACCAGACCACTATGTATGGCCGTGAACTTGTAGCCACTAAAGCGCTACCAATCAAAAATCCTGATATTTATTTTTTGGATATAAAACTCGATTCTGTATCTAAGTTCTTCAGGCTGCGGGGTGCCAATGTTTATGCTTATTCTCACTATTATAAAAAGAGAATGGATATTGTTTCGTTTGAAATGTATTACATAGCTGATACAACCAGAAAAATCCAAAAAAAAATGCCCCCTGTTCGCATGAAATCAGATACTTGTATGATCACAGCAGAGATGAAAAAATACCTGCTTAATTTTCAACCAAAATATAATTCGATCTACCTGCACAATATCGTTTGTCGTGTTCCCGATGGCAGCAAACGGGTATTAGATCCGATACAACTTAATGTAGAAGTGGATACTACTAACAAGGAAAAATTAAGTCTGATGTATTCGGTTAAACGAAAGATCTTGTAATGCTAACACATAAATTTAATGTCTAAGCGCATGGTCATTTCGAGATTTCGAGAAACGCGGGAGGCTATAATGGATACAACCCGATAATTTTTTTTTGTCATTAGTTCTAAAAAGCACATCGGTGCATCAACAATTAGCAATCGGCAAATCAGCATATCAACACAACCGCACATTTCTCGACATCTCGAAATGACCAAGCGCGCAGTAATGTCGAGAATTGAGGCTGATTATCTTAACGAATTAAGGTATATGAAATCTATTTATTGATATTGTAATTGAAGTATTCGATTGGATCAAAATAATATTTGTTCAGATCATTAATGCAATAACAGGTCAAAGAATACGAATTATAAAACCGTTCAGGATTTTTATTACTTGGTTTTATTTTACTTGGTTTAACTTTTATTAATTCAAAATGGAAATGATCGAATTGCCAGCCAAAACGATCTAACTCTTTTTTATTCATAAACCGTGCTATTGGAGTTTTTGAATTTACAATGTCGGTAACGTTTACCTTTACACCTGCAATATGTTCATACAATGTCCATAATTTGATCCCGTTTATTTCATGTTCAATAATTAAGTTAGCAAAGGGGCCATCTGTTCTTTTGCTAATTACTATTCCTTTTGCGATGGGGAAGATCGGTTCCGATTCATAATTATCGTTTGGTCGTTTAATGTCTATGCCTGTATGATAATGTTCAGGTACGTTTGTCCTTGCTTTTCTGACCAACCCAAAATGCCCGATTTTAGTTAAATGGATCTTTGAAGTGTCCTGGCGATTGCTTGATCCTATTGGTATGGAAATTTGTCCCGGAAGTAAAATTGTTATGATTAGTATAAGAAAAAAATTCGTCATGTTTTTTATTCGAAAATTGTAATGTCGTTTAGCCATTAGTCATATAAACGAAAATAAACAAAACAATTTGAATTACTTAAAAAGCAATTAAATTTATTGAATTGGGCATATAGCTTATAATCGTTTTAACTGAACTCAGGCTAAATCGTGCGAACGTTCTTCACTGAAGAAGCCTGTCGAAGTATATGGGCTGACCCACGCACACCCTTCAACATCTCTGGGTGACAGCACACGTTGTAATATCAAGTACTCGTGTTTATATTATTCATTATTGCCTAATTCAATAGCTTTATTAATAAATTCAAAAGCAAGGAAAGGTTTAATGTATAAGAT
>JAIOQD010000024.1 GCA_021413595.1 Bacteroidota bacterium
TTTAAACTCCTCTATTAATTGCTCATCCGTTTTACCTAAATTATTGATGGCAGCTTTCGCATCCTTTGCATAATTGGTGTTAGGATACTTTGCAACAATTTCTTCGTAAATGATTTTGGCACCTGCATCATCATTCATAAAATTATCTAATAAAAAGCCTTGTAAATAAAGACTTTCCTTAAAATATTTATAATCAGGATATTTAGTTGTGATGGCTTGATAATGCATTAAAGCCTGCTTATATTTTTTTGTTGCAGTTGCAATTTCACCGGCCTTAAATAAATAATCGGGAGCCAGGGAATCAGTTGGGAAAATAATCACAAAATCGGTATATGCCTTAATAGCAAGGTTTGCAGTGTTATTATTCATTTCTGTAGATTGGTGCATTTCCTTCTCCAGGTTTTTTATTTGAGAAATGTATTGTTCACGAAGCGGCTGTTCTCCATTTGCGCCTTTTTCTGCATTTTGATTATTTCCGCATGACGCGATAAAAACCATAAGTCCAACTATTAAAACTAATTTTACGTCTTTCATATTTTTTATAAATTATTGATTTCTATATTTATTTATTATCTCGCAAAGGCCCTAAGACGCAACGTTTTGATTTCAGGCTATTTGTTTTCTTTGCGGCTTTGCGTGAATTGAATTTTCAGAACCGCCCTTAATTGTCAAATTCCCTAAAACTACCTGCTAGGAAAGCGCATCTTATACCCGATCTTCACTTTTCCTTTTGATATATCTGTAAGTTTCCCTTGTAATAAACGTCTGCGTAATGGACTGATTCTATCAGTAAATAATTTACCTTCAATGTGATCGAACTCGTGCTGAATAACCCTTGCCGCAAGTCCTTCATAGGTTTCGTCAAAAAAGTTAAAATTTTCATCATAATACTGAATGTGTATTTTGGGCTTACGCAAAACATCTTCACGGATCTTCGGAATACTTAGGCATCCTTCATTAAAAACCCATTCTTTACCCTCTTCCTCTATAACTTTCGCATTTATAAATACTTTCCGGAAGTTTGCCAGTTGTTCGCGTTCTTCTGGAGAAAATTCATCTTCATCCTCGTCATTTTCTTCCCTTTCGGTGAATGGTTTGGTTTCAATAACAAACAAACGGATGGATTTACCAATTTGTGGAGCTGCTAAACCAACGCCAAGAGCATTGTGCATCGTTTCAAACATATTCGCAATTAAATCCTGCAAACCAGGATAATCTTTAGTGATCTCCTCTCCTACTTTGCGCAAAACGGGGTCGCCATAAGCGATAACTGGTAATATCATTTTTTATAAATTTAGGCTTTCGGATTGTCGATTTCGGATTGATAATCACCCAATCCGCAATCATAAATCCGCAATCCGTAATCATTTCTTATTCATGTAACTCTGCAAAATAATGGTAGCACTAATTTCATCTACCAATTCTTTATTCTGTCTTGCTTTTTTCTTTAATCCGCTATCAATCATCGTTTGAAATGCCATCTTTGAAGTAAAGCGCTCATCCATCCGTTCAACTTTTATACCCGGAAATGTCCGTTTTAAATGTAATACAAAAGGTTCAATAAAACGAGCCGAATCGGATGGCTCATTATTCAACCGTTTGGGCTCCCCTACTACAATACATTCTACTTCTTCTTTTAGAACATACGCTTTCAAAAATTCAATCAAATCTTTGGAATGAATAGTTGTAAGACCTGTGGCAATAATTTGAAAAGGGTCAGTAACAGCAATTCCAACACGTTTGCTTCCATAATCAATTGCCATTATACGAGCCATTGCACAAAAATAATGAAAAAGATTCAAGTATTAAATTCTAATTTCCAAATCGTAAATTATAAACCTGTGCTGATTGTTTTAATTAGGTTCCGGATCCAATCACCTATGTATTCTTACCCTTAAAATACGATGGTCCTTTAAATTCTAATACCATAATTTTTAGATCTTAGAGATTTCGATTTTTAAATTAAATATTCAATACATTTGTGGGAACAAACATTTTAGAAATCAATAAATATGCAACAAATAATTGAAGCTGCCTGGGAAAACCGGGAATTACTAAAAGACGAAAAAACAAAAAATACGATACATGAAGTAATTGAAATGCTTGATAAGGGTAAGCTGCGTGTTGCGGAGCCTATCGGAAACGACTGGAAAGTAAATGAATGGATCAAAAAAGCAGTGATACTTTATTTTCCCATTCAAAAAATGCAAACTATTGAAGTTGGTATTTTTGAGTATCATGATAAAATGAAGTTAAAGACCAATTATGAAGCACTGGGTGTACGCGTTGTTCCTAATGCTGTTGCCCGCTACGGAGCGTATTTAGCTAAAGGTGTGATAATGATGCCGAGCTATGTAAATATTGGTGCGTATGTGGATAGTGGTACAATGGTAGATACATGGGCCACTGTTGGCTCTTGCGCACAAATTGGTAAAGATGTACATTTAAGCGGTGGTGTTGGAATTGGCGGGGTGCTGGAACCTGTACAAGCTGCTCCTGTTATTATTGAAGATGGTTGTTTTATTGGTTCACGTTGTATAGTGGTGGAAGGTGTAAGAGTTCAAAAAGAAGCGGTACTTGGTGCAAACGTTGTACTTACTAAATCAACAAAAATCATTGATGTAACTTCTTCTGAACCGAAAGAATATAAAGGGATTGTTCCTCCCCGTTCTGTGGTTATTCCGGGATCTTATACCAAAAAATTTCCGGCTGGTGACTTTCAGGTTCCCTGTGCATTAATTATTGGACAACGTAAAGAAAGTACTGATTTAAAAACCTCTCTGAATAATGCTTTGAGAGAATATGATGTTGCTGTGTGAGATTTTTTTTGATTTTTTGATTTTTTGATTTTTTGATTTGGAATTTTTAATTCTATAATTCAAAAATTCTACAATTCTAAAATTTATTTTATGAACATTGCATTTGATGCCAAAAGAGCTTTTCTGAATAATAGTGGATTGGGCAATTACGCACGTACACTTGTTAAATCATTACATCATTATTATCCGGAAAATAAATATACGTTATTTACTACGCATCAACCTGATACTGATTTTCAAAAATTTATTACCACCAAAAAGAATATAAGTGTTCAGGAACCTCATGGTTTTATTGATAAAACGTTGCGATCACGCTGGCG
>JAIOQD010000596.1 GCA_021413595.1 Bacteroidota bacterium
GTAAAGCAGCCGAAGAGAAATTAATAGAAAGTGAAGGAAAATTAAAACAGTCAAATATATTCATTGATTCAATTCTGGAAAATATTCCGAATATGATTTTTGTAAAAGATGCAAAGGATCTTCGTTTCCTTCGCTTTAATAAGGCTGGTGAAGAACTGATAGGGTATTCTAGAACAGATTTGATAGGAAAAAACGATTATGATTTTTTTCCAAAAGAGCAAGCCGACTCCTTTACTGCCAAAGACCGGGAAGTGTTTTTACAAAAAGAAATAGTTGATATTCCTGAAGAGCCTATTGACACGCGATTAAAGGGCAAGCGCTGGCTACACACACAAAAAATAACCATAAAAGACGATACCGGCAGTCCTGCTTACCTGTTAGGTATTTCAGAGGATATAACCGAGCGGAAAGCAGCCGAAGACCTGTTAAAACAAAAATCGGAAGAATTAAAAAAAACAATTGAACAGTTGGATCTGTCTGTTAAAGAAATGGAGTCATTTTCTTATTCCGTTTCTCACGATTTGCGCTCCCCTGTTCGTGCTATTAATAGCTTTACCAATTTACTTAAAAAAAATTATAACGATAAATTTGATGAAAAAGGGAAAGATTTATTGAATATCATTACTAGCGAAGCGCTGAGAATGGGGCAGCTAATTGATGATTTACTCGCATTTTCAAGGCTTGGAAAAAAGGAAATACAAAAATTAACTATTGATATGAACCTTTTAGTAAAAGAAGTTGTGGATGAAGTTTTGAAATTAGCAGAGGAAAAATACAAAGCAAAAATTAAGATTATGGATTTGCCTCCTGCAAATGGCGATATTGCTTTAATACGGCAGGTATTTGTAAATCTTATTTCAAATGCCTTAAAATTTTCTAACCTTAAGGCCGAACCTCTGGTTGAAATCGGCTCTAAATCCGAAAATAACGAAATCATTTATTACATAAAAGACAACGGAGCAGGTTTTGATATGAAATTTTATGATAAACTATTTGGGGTTTTCCAACGCCTGCACAGTGCGGAAGATTTTAAAGGAACAGGAATAGGTCTTGCCATTGCAAAAAGGATAATCACTAGTCATGGTGGAAGGATTTGGGCCGAAGGAAAAGTGAATGAGGGGGCAACATTTTATTTTTCATTGCCGAAATAATTCAAGTTGGCACAATAATTTAATTATTTATTCGAGCTAGGGTTTGAAATAAATTTCAGGATAATACTACACAATGGTTTCTTCATCCAAAGTTTGCTTCACATTAATCTCAATTAACAAAAATTGAAAACTAATCAAGGAGAGTTTTTTTTGTAGAAGACAATATAAATGATATGAAGCCCAAATTATGGCTTTACTTTTCTGCATAATAAATACTTAAAATCTAAAAAAATGGGAGCAGAGACACAAGAAATTCTTTTGGTTGAGGATAATATAAGTGATGCTAAACTTACAATTATGGCGCTGAATGATGGCAAGATTTTAAACAAAATTGTTCACCTAAAAGATGGAGAGGAAGCGCTTAATTATATTTTTTGCCAAGGACAGTATGTAAGTAGAAAATTGGTAAATCCAATATTAATTTTACTTGATTTAAAAATGCCTAAAGTAGGTGGTATTGAGGTTCTTAAAAAAATCAAATCAGATGAGCGAACAAGAACTATCCCCGTAGTTGTATTTAGTTCCTCCCAGGAAAGCCCGGATGTTAAAGAGGCGTATGCATTAGGAGTAAACAGTTACATTGTAAAACCCATGGAATTTGATGAGTTCTCTAAAGTAGTAAAGGATTTGGGTTTATATTGGTCACTAAGAAATCGTGTCCCGGAATATTAAGGACTACTCCTTTTTTGAAAATGTTATTAACCTAAGTTCGATTTTAAAAACAACATAAATGTCGGCAAAGAGTGGTGTTTAAGACCTTTGTTAATTGCATATTAATATGAGTAATTAATGGGTAATGGGTTAATAACTTATTTTTTCAATTTTCTCTGCAAGAACACTTGCAATTTTTTGATTGCTTTCAATGGTCCAGCCTCCGATGTGTGGCGATAACATTACTTTTTCACTCTGCATTAAATATTGAAAAGGTTCAGGAAGGTTGACTACATTCAGGTTTTCAAATGATAGCACTTCATATTCCAGCACATCTAAACAGGCGCCTGCTACTTTTCCCGATTTTATATTTTTTACCAGATCTGCTGTATTCAAGCACTTTCCGCGTGCCGTATTAATAATGTAAATATTTTTTTTGAAATTGTTGATGAAGCTATCATTGATCATGTAATGAGTTTCTTCAGTTAATGGTGTGTGTAAGCTAATAACATCAGCCTGTTCGAAAATCGAATCAAGTGTACTTTCAATAATAAAATCATTACCGAAATTACTTTTGTATTTATCATACACCAAAACAGTTACACCAAAGCCTTTCAGACGTTCAGCAAAAGCACTTCCCATATTTCCATATCCAATAATTCCAACCGTTTTCCCCATCAATTCAATGCCGCGGTTTCCTTCACGAATCCATTTTCCTTTCCGTACTTCTTTATTTGCTCTGCATAAATTATTGAAAAGAGATAATAACATTCCTATTGCATGTTCAGCAACAGCATCCCTGTTGCCCTCAGGGGCATGCAAACACTGTACACCTTTACTTTCGGCATATTCCACGTCAATGTTTTCCATCCCAGCTCCTGCACGCGCAATGAATTTAAGCTTTAGAGCTTTATCAATAATTTCTTTTGTGATCTTTATTTTGCTCCGAATCACAATTCCATCATACAAATGAATAGAATTCAATATCTCATCTTTTGTCCATTGGTAATTTAGATCACATATATGTCCTGCCTTTTGCAGTGTTTCGTGAAGTAGAGGGTGGTTTGAATCCAGAAAAAGAATGTTCATTGAAGGGTTGCGAATCTATTCGTGTAAAATATTAGATTAAAGTGATTTCTCCGAAAGATTTTTTTGAAATGCTGAAGCACACTGAAAATATTTAATATTCTTGTATCTACCTCAGAACAATTTGCGTGGAATCAACCGGACAGGCCAGTTTATTTTTTTCTTTTTCTCTTTCCTTGTTTAGCAGTACCAAATCCATCGCCATCTACAACATATTCTTGTTTGCGATTTTTACGATAAGCTGTTCCATTATTTTGTATGTTCGGGTCAGATTTCCGTTTACCAAAATGACTCATTTGAGCGCGAGGTTTTTGCCCACCACGAAATACACGTGAAAAAAAATTTCCTGATTTTTCACTACCGCCTTTACCGGCCGATTGAGAAAACGATAGTGTAGAGATCCCTACAAAAAATAATGCTAGCAACAACTGTTTTTTCATTATGCAAGTTTAGCGAAAAAAAAATAAGAAAACGAACAACATTTGCTTTATTTTTGAAAATAATAATCCATACAAAAATTAAAAATTATTCACTAATTTTTATATCCCGGTTTTCCAACATCACTTTTAAATTCGGGCGTAATCTGCTTTTATAAACAGAAAGACAATCTTCCTTTTTACGGCCTTTGCGCAAAACTCTTTGTTCTTCAACCGGTAAAGAAGCAATATGAACACACTCTGGAGTACAGCAGCCTTTCATTTTTTCAACACATTTCTCGCATTGAATAAACAAAAGATGGCAATCATCATTCGCACAATTCACATGCTTATCACACACAGCACCACATTGGTGGCATTGCGCAATCACATCATCTGTGATCCGTTCACCAACACGTTCGTCAAACACAAAGTTTTTTCCAATAAATT
>JAIOQD010000597.1 GCA_021413595.1 Bacteroidota bacterium
TATCGCGGCTTTTGCGTTCTTTCATACCCTCCAGGCTATTAATAATGGACTGTTTGGAAATCGAACCTGCAATACGCTTTGTTTTTTCTACTTCGGGTATAATTTTGTTTAAATTTTCGGGGGCAAATAATGATGTTACCACTTCATTAATGTAATGTTTGTGCTCTTTTTTAACAAGGTGAATTATACGTTCCCTGTCTTTTTTCTTTTGTTCCGGGTCGGAAGTGGATGTAGAATGAAACAGGCATAATCCACTTACATTTTCGGGATAAAGTTCAGCAAAAGCCAGTGAGGCATAGCCACCCATCGAGTGTCCTGCAATTACATAACGCCTCACTCCAACTTTATCAAGAACCGCTTTTACACTTTGTGCTAACAGTTCCATGCTGTGATAATAGCCAATAGAAGGGGTTTTGCCATGCCCGGGAAGATCAATTGCAATAACACGAAATTTTTTTGATAGCTTTTTTATAAACTCGTTCCAGATCTCATGTGAACCCAAAAAGCCATGTAACAATACTATTACTCGGCCTTTACCGCTATCAGTATAATGTACTTTTATTTTTTTGAATTCAGCGGACTGCATTTTTTTTTACCTTGTATAGATAATACTTTGTTAATTATTAAAACATCCCAATCTGCGAAAAGTCTTCGACAAGCGCTGATTAACCACCGCACGAAGTCACACAGAGCTTGTCGAAGTGTGCGCTGGGCTTTATATTATTGACCTTTAGATAAAATATCATCGATAGAATTCAATCTGTCTCTTATCGTTTTCTTAATTCAACCGATAAGCCTTCCCCGGAAGGGATTTCACGATTCCCGAAAACTCAAGGGTAAGCAACAACGCTGACACTTTGCTCATCGGAAGTTTTGTAACAAAGCACATATCATCAATTGTTATCGAATCTTTTTCTTTTAAAACATTTACTACTAATTCTTCATCAGCACTCAGTTCCAAAAACAATTTCTTTTGTTGAGGTGCCTTTATATTTTTTTTTTGCTCCCAGCCCAAAATATAAATCAGGTCGGCTGCAGATTGTATCAACGCAGCCTTATTTTGTTTAATAAGATTATTACACCCCTCTGAACATACGTCATCTACTCTTCCGGGAAAGGCAAATACATCGCGGTTATAACTATTGGCAATATCAGCGGTAATAAGAGAACCCCCACTTTTTTTTGATTCTATCACTATTGTTGCATCTGAAATGCCCGCCACAATTCTGTTTCTACGAGGGAAGTTTTCGCGATCCGGAGCTGTTTTACTTGTAAAATCAGTAAGCCAGCCACCATTCTCAAGCATTTTTTGAGCTGTTAATTTATGTATTGCAGGATAAATCCTATCCAGCCCATGTGCCAATGTACAAATGGTTGGCAGCCCACTGTCGAGTGCCGACTTATGTGCACAAATATCAATTCCGTATGCTAATCCGCTTACTATTAAAACATTGTGAGCTGCGAGATCGGCAATTAATTTTTCACACATTTTTTTCCCATATTCAGTCGCCTCGCGCGTTCCTACAATGCTAATTATTTTTTCCGAATTAAGATTAACGTTACCTTTGTAATAGAGCATTACAGGGCTATCTTCACAATAGGTCAATCGTTTTGGGTAATTGCTGTCTAAATAAAAAAGCGGTTGGATATTATTTTTTTCAATGAACTTTATTTCTTCTTCCGCAAGGTCGAAAATAGTGTGATTTACAACCTCATTGGCATGCATGCTTCCTATTCCGGGGATTTTTTCGAGGGATGATTTTTTTTCTTCAAAAACAGCTTGTACGCTTCCACAATAGGCAACCAAACGTTTGGCCAATATATCCCCGATATTGGGAATAAGTGTAAGTGCAATTTTATATTTTAAATTTTCAAGCATGATTTTTTGAAATGCAATAATTAGTATATTGCACTATTGTTTTAAACAAAAGTAAAAAAATTAAGAAGCAAAGTATTTTAGTAATTAAAAAATAATCCATCGAACTGCATAACGTCTCCGATATAAAGGTGGCCTTAAAGCGTTTAAATTCGAGGGTTTCAAAAAATAAACTATGAAAAAATTTTTCACTCTATTGTTTTTTATTCCAGCTGCGGGCACCATTTTTGCACAGGAAGCATTTATTAAAGGGACAATTGCCGATTCAAAGACCAAAGAAACTATTGTTGGCGGTAGTGTTGTGGTGGATGAGACTACAGGAACAGCTACGGATATCAATGGTTCTTATTTTTTCAAAATGCCTTCCGGCAAACATAAGATCGAATTCAAATATGTTGGATATAAATCACAGATCAAAAATGTTGATGCAAAGGACAATGATACTATACAAATGAATATTATTTTGGAACCGGATTCTAAAACGTTAGATATTGTGGTAGTTTCAGCTGGAAGATTTGAACAAAATCTGAAAGAGGTGACTGTTTCAATGGAGGTTTTAAAGCCTGCATTAATTGAAAGCAAAGCCCTTGTGTCGATTGATAAAGCTGTTGATCAGGTACCCGGAGTGAATGTAATTGATGGACAAGCCAACATACGGGGTGGAAGTGGTTTTAGCTATGGTGCCGGCAGCAGGGTATTATTACTTGTTGATGAAATGCCAATGCTTACTGCGGATGCCGGTGATGTAAAGTGGAGCGCATTGCCTATTGAAAATTGCGAACAGATAGAAGTTATCAAAGGTGCATCATCAGCATTGTTTGGGTCAGCAGCAATGAATGGCGTAATTAATTTTCGTACCGCCTATGCAAAGGAGGATCCCGAAACTAAAATTAATTTTATGGCTGGTATTTATGATAAGCCAAAACGCAGAGAACTTGTTTGGTGGACTGATGGTAACCCAACATATAGTAGTGTAAATGTTACCCATTTGCAAAAAGTAGGAAACTTGGATCTGGTTGTTGGTGCGAATTTATTTGACGATGATGGGTTCCGCTATCTGAATACCGAACAACGTTACCGTTTCAATACCAATTTACGTTATCGTTTTAAAAAAATACAGGGTTTACAAGTTGGTGTAAATGCAAACAGAGTTAGTACAAAAGGAGGTTTGTTTATATTATGGGCACATCCTGATTCTGCTTTATATCCTCAGGGGGGCAAAGTAAGTAACTATACTACTTTCCGCACCAATGTTGATCCATTCCTTAATTATACTACAAAAAAGAATGGACGTCATTCAATAAGAACCCGTTTTTTTAGAACAGAAAATTTAAATAATACCAATCAACAATCAAGGGGAGATGTTTACTATTCAGAATATCAATACCAAAAAAGGTTTGCAAATGGACTTTCCTGGACAGCAGGGACTGTATTTAACTACAACGAAGTTCATGCAGAGATGTATGGGAATCACTTCAGTACCAATGCTTCGTTATTTACACAATTCGATAAAAAATTCAAGCGCTTATCGTTATCATTTGGAATACGCGGTGAATATTTCAAAACAGATACAGTTGAAACAAGAGAAAATATTAATTGGTTAGGAGATGCTTCGAGACCGATCGCAAAAAACTCTCCTGTAAAGCCGGTGATGCGTGCCGGTGCAAACTACCGATTGATGGAGTACACGTATCTTAGAACCTCTTTTGGGCAAGGGTTTCGTTTCCCTTCAGTGGCTGAACGTTTTATTCGTACCAGTGCCAGCGGATTGGATATTTATCCCAACGATAGTTTAAAACCCGAAAGTGGCTGGAGTGCTGAAATTGCCTTAAAACAAGGAGTTAGGATCGGTCAATGGAAAGGATATGTGGATGTGGCTGCATTTTGGACAGAGTACAGAAACATGATGGAGTTTACTTTTGGAAAGTACGGACCTACTGTTTTACCTGCTAACACTCCGCAATTACTGGGCTTAGGTTTCCAATCGCAAAACATTGGTAACACCCGTATCCGTGGGGTTGAGTTATCTGTTATGGGAGAGGGGAAAATAGGGGCTGTTGATGTAACCACCTTATTTGGATATACTTATATTGATCCACGTCAAACAGATTTTGATCCAGCAATTGATACTAATAGAAATACATCAAATACTGATCTAATGAAATACCGTTATCAGCATAGCGGAAAAGCTGATATCCAGTTTGGATACAAAAAATGGAGTACAGGAGTAAGTGTACGTGCTAACAGTTATATGGAAAATATTGATAAGGTTTTTGGGGATAACGAAAGTAATTTTCCAGGGATGAAAAAATACCGCTCCGAACATGATAAAGGAGATGCAATAGTTGATTTTAGAATGGCATACCAGTTGCATAAAACAGCTAAGATCGCATTTGTAGTTAACAATATATTTAATCGTGAAGTGATGGGACGCCCTGCTGATCTTTTGCCTCCTCGTATTTTCATTTTACAATTGACTATTAAAATTTAAAATAGGAGAGATTAAAAAAAACAGAGCGTTGGAGGATTATATAAATCACTAAATCTTCAATTGAATTAGGCGCTTAATGAATAATGCAAACACTAATGCTTTATATCGTAACTTGCGCTGTCAGCCAGAGCTTGTCGAAGGGTGTACGTGGGTCTGCCCATATACTTCGATAGGCTTATTCAGAGAAAAACGTTCGTACGATTTAGCCTGAGTTCAATTAAAATAATTATTTGTAAAGTGCCTAATTCAAATCTTAAATTCAACAAATCTCCAAATATCTGACCATGTCAATACAACATCCTTTAAATTTTAAAAAGTGGATCGATGAAAATCGCCATTTATTAAAGCCACCTATTGGCAATAAAGTAGTGTATGAAAACACCGAATTTATTGTGATGGTAGTTGGTGGACCAAATTCACGTAAGGATTATCATTATAACGAAAGTGAAGAGTTTTTTTATCAGTTGGAAGGTGATATCGAGGTGCAAATTCAGGATGGCGGGAAGGCGGTTGTTGTAGCAATTAAGGAAGGTGATATATTTTTGTTACCACCGAAAGTGCCACACAACCCAAAAAGAGGAGCGAACACCATTGGTTTGGTAATGGAGCGCAAACGAAGAGATAATGAAAAGGACGGTTTATTGTGGTTCTGTGAAAAGTGCAATAACAAGTTGTATGAAAAGTATTTTTTATTAACGAATATTATGACCCAATTTCAGGAAACCTTTAAAGAGTTTTATGGAAATGAGCAATTGCGTACCTGCAAAAAATGTGGTTATGTTATAGAACCACCTGTTTCGGCTGTCGAAGAGAGTTCTCACTAAAAAAACAGCGCTGATTTATTGGTTGATAGTAAATTGCAAACAAGGTGATGATTTAAAAGCGCTGTCAGGCTGAATTTGTTTCAGCATCTTTATTTAAATTCCGAAGCAAGTTCGAAACGACATTTTTTCCTAGATCCAATATTACATAAAAAAGTCCCGCAAACACTGCGGGACTTTTTTAGACAATTCTAATCAGTTATTAATGTCCTTCTTTTTTCTCCGCTTCAGCTTCACCCTCTTTTGCTGCCGGTGTAACATCTTTTAAATACACCAACGAATAGTCTCTGTAACGCATAGGGTTAGAGAATAAATTGTGAACATTGGATTTTATCAAGCGGTAGTTTTCACCATACCAAAGTATAATTACCGGAGCCTCATCCATCATTAGTTGTTCCGCTTTCATAAAGTTAGCATAGCTTTCTTCAGTTGTTTTTGCGGCTTTTCCTGCTTCAAACAATTTATCGAATTCTGCATTTTTGTAGCGGGAAGTGTTTGGCCATGATGGCAAGGCGATGTCGCTTGGCACACTTGCACCATAAAACATCCATAAAAAGTTTTCAGGACTTGGAAAATCAGCAATCCATGAAGCGCGGAAAATTTCTGAACGACCAAATTTTTCATCTTCTAGTTTTTGTTTCAATGAAGATACCACTTCGAAATCAATATCCACATTTAAAATATCCTTCAACTGCTTTTGGACCTCAACAACCACATCAGCACTCTTTAAACCGCTGCTGTTTAGTTCTACTTTTACTTTCGGAAATCCTTTACCATCAGGGTAACCGGCTTCCGCCAATAATTTTTTCGCTTCTTTAGCGTCAAAATCATACCCTTTGATCTTAGAAATGTCGTACCCTTTAAAGGTTGGTGGCGAAATGCCATTTACCCCCGGACCGTATGCTTCACCTTTTAATACCTGTTCAATAATTTTATTTCTGTCGAGGGCATAAGAAAATGCTTTACGTACTTTTACATTTGTAAAAGGTTCTTTTGTAACATTAAAAAGGTAATATTGACTTGCCATTTCGGGCAAACGCTCCAAAATATATTTTGGTTTTTTATTTTGAAAATCTGTAATTTCCTTTTCAATCATTTCTTTAATAGATTCAGATGGAAGCTCAATAACCTCCGCCAAACCACCTTCTTTGAAATTCTCTAATTCTTCTTTTTTTGTTGGTAAAAAGCTGATGATGACAGAATCAAGAAAAGGCAATTGATTTCCTAAAGAGTCAACTTCATGGTAGCTATCATTACGTTTCAAAACCAATTGTTCTTCTCCACCGTTCTCAACAAAAATGAATGCACCTGTTCCAACTTTGGTGTTTGTTCCGTACTTTTCAACAGCTTCTTTAGGGATCACACTTGTTGCAGGTGCTGCCAAAATATGCAAAAAGGACGTGCTTGGTGCAGTTAATGTAATTTTAACGGTATAGTCATCAACTACGCTGATACCACCTATTTCCCCGACAGCCTTATCTTTGCTGGCTTCAAAAAACATATTGGCACCCACTACGCGATCCTTAAAAGTAGCTGGAAAGTTCAGATTGTTTTTGCTGTCGATACATAATAATTCAAACGAATATTTAACGTCAGCAGCCTTTAACTCTCTTCCTTTACCACCTGCGAAACATTCATTATCCTGGAACATTACGCCTTTTTTTAGGTGAAATACGTAGGTGGTTCCTGCTTCATCAACTTCCCATTTCTCTGCCAAACAAGGAATTATGGACAGATCTTTAGGATTAAATTTTACAAGACCTTCATATACCTGGTTTGCAATATGGTTGGAAACAACATCAATAATTGCAGCTGGGTAAAGAGTTTGGTAGTATTCTGTTTCATTTACACGCAATGATCCACCATAAGCTATATCCCCCTATGCGATTTTCGAACCTGATTTACCATCACTCGAGCAAGATGTGTATAAAACTGTTAAGGAAAGAAAAACAAAAAATAATTTTTTCATAGCTTAAAATAGTATAAATTAGGTGTTAATTTAGATTAAATACAAGATTACTCCAACTTTAACAAAAAAACAAATATATTTATAAAATAACTCTGATTGGCCGAGATTTAGAAAAATAGTTTAAAAGATGTGTTATATGAAACAAATTTGTTTATTTTTGCCAACGCTCTAAATAAAATATTTTTTATTTTGAAATTGTTAAATAAGATTTATAATATTGTATCGAAAATATTAATCATTAAATAAAAGGGTATTGTTTTTAATTTTAAAGAGAATATGAAAAAAACACTTCTTGCTGTATTTAGTTTGTTTGTTTCAACTGTTAGTTTTGCTACTGGCGTAATTGTGTTGGAAGGAAACTACCAAGGGAAAAATCTTTATGTTCAAAATCCATTTGCGAGTTCTGGTGTAGGATATTGCGTGCAAGAGGTGAGAGTAAACGGAAGTGTTACTACTGACGAGGTTGCATCCAGTGCATTTGAAATTGATTTTAGAAATTTGCAATTAAAAATCGGAGATAAAATAGAAGTAAAAATCACTCATAAGGATGATTGCAAGCCAAAAGTATTAAATCCGGAGGTGTTAAAACCAAAAAGTACTTTCGAGATTGTTGCAATGGCAGTAGAATCTGATTTAACCTTAAAATGGTCAACTAAAGCAGAAAGTGGTAAACTAACCTATACAATTGAACAATTCCGTTGGAACAAATGGGTTAAAGTTGGTGATGTAGAAGGAGCTGGGACTGCTGATCTTAATAATTATTCATTTAAAGTTGTACCTCACTTCAAGAAAAACCAATACCGCGTTAAGCAAATTGATTACACAGGGCAACCAAGATTTTCAAAAACAGTTGATTATATGTCAACTACTCCAGAAATTACATTTAGCCCGGCTAAAGTATCAAAATCAATTAACTTTCTTGCAGGTGAAACACCGGCAGAAACAATGTTTGAAATCTATGACCAATATGGTAATATTGTTAAACGAGGATTTGCGTCAACAATTGATGCGTCTAACCTTCCAAAAGGAGCATATTACCTAAACTACGACAATAAGATGGGTGAGTTCATCAAAAAATAATACTAAATAACATTTCAATAAAAAATCCCGAATTTAAAAATCGGGATTTTTTTTGTGCTAATTAAAACGCTTGTAATATGTTAAAAATAGAGCATTTGGGAATTGCTGTAAAAAATCTGGAACAATCTAATATGTTGTTTACCAAGTTATTTGGGAAGGCTCCATATAAATTAGAAACAGTAGCCAGTGAACATGTTTCTACCTCATTTTTTATGATGGGAGACAGTAAAATAGAATTACTTGAAGCTACGAATACAGATAGCCCCATTGCTAAATTTATTGAGAAAAAAGGCGAAGGTATCCATCACATTGCTTTTGAGGTATCGGATATTTATGCTGAAATGAAACGTTTGAAAAGCGAAGGTTTTACGCTGCTTTCGGAAGAACCTAAAAAAGGGGCAGACAATAAGTTGATCTGCTTTTTACATCCCAAAACAAGTAATGGGGTGTTAATTGAATTGTGTCAGGAGATAAAATAATTTTGCAATTTAAGCAATAAGCAATTTTCTTAATACCCTGACAGGGTTTCAAGCCCTGTTAGGGGTAAAATCAGGTCAAAATTTGGTCAATAGGTAGTGGGCATTAAGCGGTTGGCGATTTAAACAAATCCAAAACAGTTTCCTTTTTTACATCCAGCCAATAGGTATGAATACCTGATTTTTTAGCCCCTTCTATGTGTTGTATAGAATCATCAATAAATAAAGTTTCATTCGGGTCCAGGTTGTTTTCCGACAAAACCAATTCAAAAATTTCCGCATCCGGTTTTCTCATCCCTACCTCGTAAGATAAATACACCCTCTCGAAATAACCTGAAAGATCGGGTATTCCGAATGTTTCCTGCAAGTAGTTGTTGATATATTGGATATGGATCTCATTGGTATTACTCAATAAAAAAATACGATGCTTTGTTTTCAACTGTTGCAACAAATGCAAACGTTCAGGAGGTAAATCAAGCAGCATGGTATTCCAGGCTTTGTCGATAATATCATCATCAATAGGTGTGTTGAAGCAACTTTTTACGTGATTTCTGAAGATTTCAGAAGAAATCTGTCCTTTCTCATATAAATCAAATAATTTTGTTTGATTCGCTTTTGAAAACAGTTTATCAAAATCGCTGAGTCCTAGATCGGAAAAAGCTTTAGTAGCTAGTGAATAATCGATGTTGAGCAATACACCACCCAGATCGAAAATGATGTTTTTATATTTATTTGCAGGATTTGTCATAATAAACCGGGAATACCTTTGTTTTTTGCGCACAAATATATAGTTTTGCAGTTCAAAATTGCAATTAAATGCAATTGGGCCTATAGCTCATTCGGTTAGAGCAACAGACTCATAATCTGTGGGTGGTTCTCATAATACTCAATATTCATAAGCCTTTCATATATCCAACTTCTTTTTGTGCACGTAGTATGCAAGTTTTGAGTCTGATTTATAATTTATTTGATTGTAAAGTAAGTTAAGATTACTGAATTTTCCATCATGTTAGATATGAATTCTTGAAGGTATAATCAGGGAAGTTTATCTCACCTCCCTGATCTTGTTTACACTAATTTTCTGACGGTAATAATGCAACTCCATCTACAAGAAATATAGTTATTCCTTCATTAATTGGGAAATCGCTGTAGGAAATATACTGAGTTGCTAACTTTTTATCATTGCCATCAGTTGCAACAATACTCCAACCTATTGATTTGGATTTTTTGAGTGTCCAAGTTTGAATAGTAGTGTTCTGTACCTGTGAATTGTTCCAAATGCATTTTTAGTACTTCTGGGTTGATTGTTTCTGTCATTTTATATTGTTTTTAAGGTTAATAATAAAAAAGGTAGAGGGACTGTAATAGTCAACCTACTACCTTATGGAGTGATATAGTATAAATACTTGTCTGCCCCAATGTCAAGTATAAATGGAGTTATGTATAGAAGGTATTTATAAAGTCGTAAAATATTTGTTGGAAGCTGTTTAGCTGAACTACAAATATTTTATGAAACCCTGCTGGAGGCAACATGCAGTATATAAATATGACTATATATGACTACCGAAACATAGGTGGGAGGTATTTATGGGTTCTTACCCATGAACCGACCCATGTAGAAGCATCAGGTGTAGAGAATACCATAAAGAATATTTCACTTTTATAGTGAAATAAAAACAGACATTACATGATCCCTGTTGCTTTTACACAAAGACGTGAGATTAGGAGCTTGTGGGGAGGAAGGTCTGAAGCCAAAGTTGAGAGGTGATATAGTCATGGGGTCTGGGGGCACAGGCAACCACAAATTCTGATGAAAGAGATACTGTTCTTATGCCAAGCCCCCAGATATACAATGAAGACTTGGCTTGTGTGTGTCTGAATGACAGAAATTATTAATTGCCTTACCAAATTATGGGTATTAAGAAAGGCAATTGATAATTTATACCTTATAATACTAGGACACAGTAATGTAATCAAAACATGAAGTACAAG
>JAIOQD010000078.1 GCA_021413595.1 Bacteroidota bacterium
TTACCTTAATTAAAGGAGGGATGCCTGCACAGTATGGAGGTCGCTTAGCTTCTGTACTCGACATTTCAATGAAAGAAGGTAACAATAAAAGGTATCATGCCGAAGGTGGTATTGGTGTTATTTCTTCCCGTTTAACAGTGCAGGGGCCTATAAAAAAGGATACAGGTTCATTTATTATTTCCGGACGAAGAACTTATATTGATGTTCTTGCAAAACCTTTTGCAAAACCCGATTCTCCCTTAAAAAATTCAGGTTATTATTTTTATGATCTAAATGCAAAGTTGAATTATCGTTTATCTGATAAAGACAGGATTTTTGCAAGTGGTTACTTTGGTAGGGATGTATTGAATTTTGAAGACAAGGTTGCCAAATTCAATTTAAAAGTTGGTTGGGGGAATTCAACTGCCGTAGTGCGTTGGAATCACTTGTTTAATAATAAATTATTTATGAATACTTCTGCCATATTCAGCGATTATAATTTTTCTTTTGGTGCAGGGCAAAGTGGTTTTGAATTTAAACTATATTCCGGTATCCGTGATTGGAATGCAAAAGTGGATTTTAGTTATTTCCCAAGCATACGTCATGAAATTAAGTTCGGAGCAAATTATATTTTCCACACATTTACACCTACAAGCGTTTCTGCAAAACAAGGTGATGTTGAATTTGATTTAGGAAAAATAAGGAAAGATAGGGCCCATGAAGCAGCTGTTTATCTTTCGGATGATTTTGATGTTAGTGATAAATTAAGGATCCATGCAGGTTTACGCTATTCTTACTTTGTGCAGATAGGTCCTTTCGATCGTTATATCAAAGATCCTATAAGTGGGCAAACAAGTCAGATCGTACATTATACATCCAACAAAAAGGTGAAAGATTACGGAGGGCTTGAGCCCCGTGTAAATGCCCGTTATCAGCTCAATTCACGGTCTTCCATCAAAGCTTCCTATACTTATAATTTACAGTATATACATCTTGCATCGCTTTCGGCTGTAGCACTTCCAACAGATACCTGGGTGCCTTGTTCCCAACTGGTGCAGCCCCAAAAAGGAACTCAATATTCATTAGGTTATTTCCGAAATTTTAAAGAAAACACCTACGAAACTTCTGTTGAAATTTATTATAAAGACCTGCAAAATCAGATCGAATATAAAGATGGATCCTTGCCATCCACTGATATTAATGATAATGCTGATAATCAATTTATATTTGGTAAAGGACAAGCTTATGGTGCCGAATTTTTTATAAAAAAACGCTTAGGAAGATTTAACGGTTGGCTTGGTTATACCTTATCTTATACAAAACGTATTTTTCCTGAACTGAATTTTGGAAAAGAATTTTATGCAAAATACGACAGGCGACATGATGTTTCTTTATTAGCAAGTTATGATCTGAGTAAAAAATGGACCTTTGCAGCTGTTTGGGTGTACAGTACCGGAAATGCTATTACTGTGCCTGTTGCCTATTATATCATTGATGGGAATTTTGTTACGGAGTACGGTGATAGAAATGCATTCAGGATGCCGGCATATCATCGTTTGGATCTTTCGGCAACATTTACCCCTGATCGTAATAAAAAAATTGAACGCAAAAAACAACGTTTAATAAAACGTTATCAAGAGCAAGGGAAAGATGTTTCCTCGATTGAGGTTCCAAAAAAATGGTCGAAAAATTATGAATCCAGTTGGAGCTTCAGTGTTTTCAATGTGTATAATCGTCACAATCCATACATCGTTTATTTCTCGAATGAAGGAAGTATTGCTACCGGTGATTATAAAGCGAAAGCAAAGCAGGTATATTTGTTTCCTATACTGCCATCGGTAACATGGAATTTTAAATTTTAAATGCAATAGAGATGAAAAAAATAATTTTGTGTTCCATTGCATCATTGATGTTTCTGTTTAGTTGCACAGAGGATATAAATCTTAATGTAGTTGGTGGAGAAAAAAAAATTGTGATTGAAGGTAGTATTGAAAATGGTCAGTATGCTAAAGTAATTGTTACCCGTAATAGCCCATTATCACAAACGATTAATGTTATTACCATTTTGGTGACTGATGCCAAAGTATATGTTTCCAATGGAGTTATTACCGACACTTTGGTATTAAGTATTGACTCTTTTGCATCTTTTCCATTGGTTTACAAAGGATCATTGCTTGTTGGGGTTCCTCAGCAAACATATTATTTAACGGTGATTGCCGATGGTAAAACATATACATCCATTACCACCATTCCAGCATCTGTTGCTTTAGATTCGGTATGGTGGCAGGCGCAACCTCCACGAGATAGTCTTGGATACGCCTGGGCTCATTTATCAGAACCTGCCGGATATGGCAATGCCTATAAATGGTTTGCAAAACGTGCAACAGAGGACAGTCGTTTTATTTCACCTTATGCTTCCAGCTTCGATGATAAATTTATTGATGGGAAAAGTTTTGACTTTGCGTATAATCGTGGTACTGATCCGAATGATCAGGCAGTGGCTCCTCCGGAAAAAGAAGAGGATGGTTTTTTCAAAATAACAGATACCGTTTATATAAAATTTTGCACCATCGATTATTATACAGCTAAGTTTTACACTACCTATGAGGCGGCTTTGCAAACCAATG
>JAIOQD010000079.1 GCA_021413595.1 Bacteroidota bacterium
ATTTCAAAACTGCGAACAAAATTGGAGCAACACCTTTGCGATATAGAGCATGTTTTTATAAATGGAAATACAAAACATCGTTTGTTTAATGTTACCAATATTACTTTTCAAGGGGTTCGTTCGGAAGCGATGATAAATAAAATCCCCTCTATTGCACTTGCAATGGGTTCGGCATGCAGTTCGGCTATTGCAGAACCATCACATGTTTTAAAAGCGATGGGAATGAGTGATGAGGATTCATATAGTACTGTTCGTTTTAGCTTAGGTAAATATACTACCGAAACTGAAATTAATGAAGTGATTGAGATCGTGAGTAGAGTAATTTTGAGATGGGAAAGAAATGAATAATATAGAATATGGACAAGATTGTTTTAACCTTTTGGATGATAAAAAAGATTTTTAAACTCTAATGCCAATCATCAAAATATCATCCACCTGCTCCTGGTTTCCTTTCCAATTATTGATCGTTTTGTCAAGTATCAACTTTTGATCCTCCATCGATAAGTGCTGAATTCCCAACAATAGTTCTTTTAATTGCTTTTGTAAAAATTTCTTTTCTTTGAGTCCACCAAACTGGTCGGCATAACCATCTGATGAAGTATAAACAATATCGCCTTTTTGCAATGCTATGGTTTGTAAGGTAAATGACAAGTTCTCTTCATTATATTTACCAACAGGCATTTTATCAGCCTTGAATTCTATCAATTCCCCCTTACGCAGCAACCATAAAGGATTATATGCAGCTGCAAAATGTAAAAGCATGTTGTCAAAATCAAAAGCGCAAAGAACGCAATCCATACCGTCCCTTGAAATCTCCTTACTTCCCGGTGGGTTAAGAGCTTTTATTATTTCGGCACGTTGAGCGTTAAGGATATCATGTGGCATAGTAATGCCTCGTTCCAATACGTTTTCGTTAAGATAAGAAATATTTAGCATGCTCATAAAAGCGCCAGGTACCCCGTGTCCGGTACAATCTGCTGTAGCAATATAAAAGAGTCCTTTGCCACCCTTCCCGGCATTTGGAGCACTTTGTAATGCCCAGTAAAAATCTCCACTTACAATATCTTTGGGTTTAAATAATATAAAATATTCCGCTGGTAAATTATTTTTAATATAATCATCGCTAGTAAGCAGAGCGGTTTGTATGCGTTTGGCGTAAGTGATAGAATCTACAATCTCTTTTTGCTTTTCTTCAACAATGCGTTTTTGCCTCTCTGCAATTTTACGAAGCTCTTCAGCAATAATACGCTGGCTGTCAGCTATATCTTTTTGCTTAGTCACTTCATTTTTTTGCACCTCAATAATATTTTTCTGCTTACGAGTAATACGTAACGATCTGAAAATAAAGCCGGCAAATACCAGCACCAATAGAAAACCAACAACAACTGAACAGATGATATTTTTTTGTAAGCGACTTTTTTCTTCTGCAATTGCTTGCTGCTTTTCATTCTCCGCCTTCGTAAGAGCTTCTTTTTTACCAAATTCATAGTCCATTTCTTTCCGCACCAATTGTTTTTTGTTTTCCTGACCAAAGATGGTATCGCGAATTGCTATGGACCTCTTATAATAATTCAAAGAAAGTAAGCGCATCTCCCCGATAGATAAAAATTTCCCTTGAATAGTATCTGGTAAGGGAATGGTTGCCTTTTCATAAAGTTCACTTAAATCATTGTACGAAACCTGCTGGTGATCCATTGATCCAATACTTTCATTAAGAGCAAGGGCTCGGTAGATATATTTATGTGCCTCTTTATATTTTTTTTGCTCGGTATAGAGGGAGCCTATACTCCCAAGTATTATTGCCTCCCCGCTTTTCCTTCCGAGTTCTTCATTCATTTTCAATGCTTTGAAATAATAATCCAAAGCTTTAGGAAAATCCCCCTGATCGGAATAAACATTTGCAATATTGCCAAGTTTGCTTACTATACTACTTTTGTTTCCAACCTCTTCTGCTATTTTCAATGCGTTAAAATAGTATTCTAATGCTTTTTTATAAAGAGAGTTGGACATTATTTTATTGGAAGCTTGTTGACTCCCGGCTTGATGATAATATACATTGCCGATATTGCCAAGCCACGCGGAACTATGATTTTTCCTTCCTAATTCTTCCGAAATTTTAAGTGCCTTGAAATAATAATCCAAGGCCTTTGGGTAATTAACCTGATCGGAATAGATAATTCCAATATTACCAAGCCAGGTTCCAATTAAATTTTTATCTCCAATTTCTTCCGCTATTTTTAATGCTTTGAAAAAACAGTCCAATGCCTTAGGAAAATTTGCCTGATCTTTATAGACAGTTCCAATGCTTCCGTAAGTAATAGACAATTCATCTTTTGCACCCAGTTCTTCGTTGAGTTTTATTGCTTTAAGATAATAATCAATTGCTTGAGGGTAAAGTCCCAATTGATTAGTATTCCAGCCCAATTCTGCAAAAGAAATGGCAAGAAATTTTTTGTTGTTTATCCTTTCGGAAATCTCCATAGCTTGTTCGGCAAAGAAAATAGCACTATCTGGATTTTGGTAAGAGTATTTACTGGAAAGTGAAATAAGGCATTTCACCTTATTTGTATCAATTTTTTCCTTTTTTAGCACGCTTAAAAGAGAATCAATTTTTTTGTCTTGTGCCTTTAAAGGAAATACAAAAAATGAAGATACAAGAAAAAGGCAAAACAGTGTAATGCCTTTACTGAATATATCTAACCTGGTAATTTTTTGTACGAACATTTTAGCAATTTTTTTAGTTTTTACAATCTCACTCCAAACACGCAAACATCATCTACTTGTTCTAATGAACCTTTCCATTCGGTAAAACAATTTTTCAAAATTTCTTTTTGATCCTTTAATGGCAAATGGTTATTTGCAATTAATAAATCCTCCAACTGTTTGTATTTGAATTTTTTTCCTTTAGGGCCTCCGAACTGATCGGCATAACCATCAGAGTATAGGTAAATGCTATCGCCTTTTTGTAGTTGAATTTCATGATTAGTGAAAGGTCGCCTTTCGGGATGATAACCGATGGGCTGCTTGTCGCCTTTCCGTTCTTCCAACTGTCCATTTCGAATGATATTTAGTGGATTATATGCCCCTGACCATTGTAATTCATTGGTTTTCAGATTTAGCCTACACAATGATATATCCATTCCATCTTTGCTACCACCCGCTTCTGCTGTTTGCCTGAGTTCTTTAACAACCCTATCGCGTAAGCGGTTGAGGATTTCCGCAGGATTGAGAAAACCTTCAGAAAAAACAATATCATTTAGAAAAGATATACCAAGCATACTCATAACAGCCCCCGGCACTCCATGACCAGTGCAGTCAACAGCAGCAAAGTACCAATATTCGTTTTTTTCGGCTCCCCAATGAAAATCTCCACTTACAATATCTTTGGGCACAAAAAAGATAAAATGTTCCGGTAAATGTGAACTTATATGAACCTTTTCGCCCATTAGCGCATCCTGTATCCGTTTTGCGTAACGAATACTATCAGTGATATCCTTGTTTTTTTCTTCAATTATTTTTTTCTGCAATTCGGTTTCTGAATTTTTAATTTCAATTATTTGTTTTTGTTTACGGGTAATACGCAG
>JAIOQD010000545.1 GCA_021413595.1 Bacteroidota bacterium
TAATGGTAACACTATAAGTACCTATGCCTAAGTTCACTGCAGTTATAGCTGATTGCGCAGGTGATGTATTCCAGGAATAAGTATAAGGAGGGGTACCGCCTGTAATTCCTAATGTTGCGGAGCCATTATTGCCTCCGAAGCAGCTTACAGGTATTGAAGTAAGAGAAACTGTTCCTGTAAAGCCAACATAATTAATTTTAATCGTATCATAAGCTGCTGGGCAGGAACCATTTCCTGTTGTGGTTAATAGTAAATTCACAGATCCTGCCGCTAATTCAGCAATGGTGGGGGAGTAAGTTACACCCCAAAGCGTTGTATTATTGGGCCCGAATGTTCCTCCACCACCCGACCAGATACCACCACTTGCACCGGTAACAGAAGCATTTAATGTTGTAATAGGAATTTGGTTGCAAACAGTTTGATCGGGACCTGCATTAGCTGAAATAGTAACAGAATAAGAGGTAACTGTAACAGTAGCATAGGCAGGCGGACAGCCGGATACATCTGAAACTCTTACGGTATATATTCCGTTTCCTACCAGGATACTTTGTGTAGGATTAACACTGTTCCACAGGTAACTATATGGAGGAGTGCCTCCTGTTCCGTTTGCTGTGAGTGTTGTAGAGGTTTGCCCTATGCAAATTGTAGGGTTTTGTGGAACAATAGTTGCGCCAAGAGTGAAATTAAAAATAACTCTTACCGTATCACAAACATTTGCAGCATTGCAAGCTGCCGACAAACCACAAATTTGGTAATCAACATAAGGCGGAGCTCCGGTTTGACCTGTAGCTGTTGGATTTAAACAACCCGTAGTACAGGATAAGTAATTGTTATATGCACCCAAAGTTCCCGGATATACAGAGTTCCAGGTAACGGTGGGCGGACTATATCCTGTCGCTGTCATAGTATTGGTGCAGCCTTGATTTACTATAATATCAGTACCGGCAAAAGGAGGTGGTGGCTGAGGGCAATTTACAACATTGAATTGAAAATCTCTAAGTGTTTCCCCTATGTAAACTCCATTTCGATATTCTTTTACTACCACACCTACCACAAATTGTCCCAATGTACCTGCTGTACCTGTTAACAAACCTGTGGATGGATTAAGATTGAGCGGTGCCCCACCAAGTGGATTTGTGGCAGAATACCCCGGTTTCCATATAATTGGTGTAAATGAGGCTGTATTTCCAGGAAAAGTAGGGTCTAATGAGCCTCCGATTGCATTATCTCCATTGTAAGGTGTATAAAAGGAATAAACCAATGAATCTCCATTCACATCGGTTGCTGCATGATTAAAGGTAAAGGGCTGTCCAACACAAACAAAAATGGGAGGGAAAAGATTAAAAACTGGATCACTATTTGGTGAAAAATCATTACAGGAAACCATTACATTATCGAATCGGTATATTTCACTGGTAGGAGAGTTTGCATCATAATGAACCCGGATCACAATTTGAATTGTGCTGCCGGCTATTGCTGTGACACTTGCAACTGCATTGGTGAAATCATCTCTGATAAAGCCATTCGTAGAAAATGCAGTAAGTGGCCCACCGTTCAAGCTATAATACACAAATACCGAATCAGTAGCGTCTAAAGTTCCGGTTTCTGAT
>JAIOQD010000546.1 GCA_021413595.1 Bacteroidota bacterium
GACACAAGCCGACTCATTGAATGATATTTATGTTCCTGCCGGATTAACGCACATCACTTTTGAACAAGGACGGAACGGTTTCGTTATTGATGATGCATCAGCAAATGGAGGTGTTCGTCAACTTCATGCCGGGGAGTTCATTACACTTTCGGTACCCCTTGATTCAATGAAATGCGAAAAATATGGTTTGGTTTACAATACCATTAAGAATCGTTATGCATTGGATAGTTCAGAGGTTTTTATGATAGATGCTGCTATTAATTCATACAATGCTGTGATAATCCAAAAAGCGGCACAATACAACTTAGCATTAACGGATATGCACGCATATTTTAATTCGGTAAAATCAGGTATTAAGTGGAATGGCGCTGATTTTAATTCCACTTTTGTAAGTGGTGGTTTTTTTAGTTTGGATGGATACAATCCAAATCAAAAAGGATATGCCTTAATAGCGAATGAATTTATTAAGGCTATAAATACTAAATACAACGCCATAATTCCCACTGTTAACTGCGTTGAATGTGATGGTGTTTTATTTCCGTAAAACGTCCATTTGATTACTCAAGCATTACTTTAATAGTGAGGAAAACAGCCTTGATTTCGCAGAATGTTGAGATTATGAAATTGATTTGATTATCAACCAAAAAGTTAAACCTCTTTTTCTCCTCGCCTTATTACAGCCCTTTACTTTCTTTCTTTTTTGCGTTGAATACATGGTTATTTTCCCATGATTTTCTTAAGCAAAAAACGTTAAAATGCGAAATGTAAACCTTGCTTTGTGTCGCAAATCACAGTATTGTTTGATTTATTTCGTTTTTTTTAGTGCGCTTCGCAAATACTTTTGTCGGGGAAATAAATTTCTTATAAATCTTAAATAATAAAAATATGACAAAACTATTTGCAATGGCAATTCCTATTCTTGCCGGTAAAACAGAACAATGGAAAACTTTTTCCAATGACTTAAAAACAAAGTATAGAAAAGAATTCAATGCTTCAAGAAAATCCCTTGGAGTTCAGGAACGCACCTTTTTTCAATCCACTCCAATGGGGGATATGATTATTGTAACACTTCAAGGTGAAGACCCTCAGGGAGCATTTCAAAAATTTGGTGAAAAAACAGATGAGTTTACAAAATGGTTTACAAGTCAGACCAAAGAAATTCATGGAATTGATCTAACCCAAAAGCAATCAGGAAAACTTCCTGAATTAGTAGTTGAAACAGAGGCTATTGAAGAGCCGGTTCATCTTCTAAAATAATAAAAAAGGGCGCTTACAAAGCGCCCTTTTTTTATTGATTATAAAGGAAATAACAGCATACATTAATAATCAAATTCGGCTTTAATTCGGGAAAAGTACCCGCACCCTTTTTGTCTGTAATAACGTAACAATTTTTTCGCAGGGTACATTAATTGCACTGCAATAGACTGTTTTTTTTAGAAATTTGTTGCCATTGTAATATTTTAATTGAAATACAGTACCACCACTTGTATCAAAATTACCTTCATAAATTTCCATCTTAATTAAAGAGCGATAGCTGATGATAAATTTATTAGCAAATGATGCTATAAAACCTCTTTGCAAATAAATATTGTTTTCGTAAAATTTAATTGTGAAATATTTATTATTCATAATTACAACTGCCAGAATGCAAACGATTCCTGCCAGAGCCATTGTTAAAGCGTTTTTTTGCATTAAAAGTGCTGTCAGG
>JAIOQD010000547.1 GCA_021413595.1 Bacteroidota bacterium
AAAATACAGCAGCAATGTACGGTATGATGGGCGCATTGAGCGGAACAGATGACCTGGAAGAAATTGTTCTTGATTTTCTGGACAAAATAAATTCCGTACAATAAATATTTTTAGCAATGTACGAAGCCGTTTTTCAGGGAATAATGATGGGCTTAATTTTAAGCACTTTTTGCGGTCCTATCTTCTTTATGCTTATTAATCTTGGCATAAGCAGTACTTTAAGATCTGTTTTTTATTTAGCCTTTGGTGTTTTTTTAAGCGATGCCATCATCATTTTTTTGTTGCTTTATGTTGCTCTTGGCTCTATTTCGGAATTCAAATATTTAGAAATCCTATATTACATTGGTGGGGCGGTTTTAATTTATTTTGGTGTACGAAATCTACTTAAAACACCGGTAATAATGGGGCAAGAAGAAAATTCACAAAAAAGATTGAATACACTTTTTATAAAAGGCTTTATGGTCAACACCCTAAATCCCACCATTTTCTTTTTTTGGTTTGGAGCAATGATGCTTGCTTTTAGCTCATACCACAATGATAAAGACCTTGTTTTAACACATTTTATATGTGGCCTTAGCGTTACCCTGTTAACAGACTGTTTGAAAGGATATTCTGCATTTCACCTCAAAAAATATGTTAAACCAAATTTTTTAAGAGCTCTTAATATATTTTCAGGAATAATAATAATTGGATTTGGATTGAAACTGATTTTTTTTCATTGAGGGTTTACATTACGTCAAGCTTTCGCACATTTCTCGACCGAGCTCGAAATGAAACTCCGCTCATGGGTGTTTCACGAAAAGGGTCTTATCCTGCATTGGCAATATTTTAACAATAACAAGATCCCTCACAAAAAAGCTCGGGATGACAGGTATAGCAAGGATGACAAGCGGATTAATCAGGAGCCAATCAAAGACCAGTAAGTCTTACACTTTCCTCCCATAATTTTTCTTTCATTCCCAGCGTTTGGGAATAACGCGAATGCCATTTTTGTTTACTATTAGCAAAATATTTCCCTGAAATATCATTTACATCTTTGGAATGCGCCAGGTATATTGATGTTTCAGCTCCTTTTTCAATACTAATAGAGGAGAACCATTTGAAAAATGTCCATCCTATTGTATAAAGCAAGCCTGAATTTTTGCTTCCAATATCAGTTTTCACTCTTCCAGGATGAAGTGCATTAACCGTAACCCCAGTTCCTTTGATCTTTTCGGCAAGTGCAAGAGTAAAAAGAACATTACCAAGTTTTGAGCACTCATACGCTTTTAACCCATTGTAATTAGAACTCATGTTCAGATCATTAAAATCCATTGTGCCTCGATAATGAGAATCTGAAGCCACGATCACAATTCGAGCCGGGGCTGATCTTTTTATTAGATCGAGCAATAGGTTGGTCAGTAAAAAATAGCTTAAGTGGTTGGTAGCAAAAGACATTTCAATATTATCTTCTGATAATCGAAAATGCTGAAAAGTGGCTCCTGCATTATTAATTAAGACAGCCAACTTCGTTAGCTTCGTTTTTATCTCCTCAGCAAGTTTGCGTACTTCTTTCTGTGAAGAAAGGTCAGCAACAAAAAAATGTATATTGTCGTTTCCGCTGTGTTCTTTAATTTCCTGTACTGCTATTTTAGCTTTTTCAATTGTACGTGCAACGATATAAATATTGGCACCTTTTTTTGCCAGTGATTTGGCTGTTTCCAGTCCGATACCGGCAGTAGCACCTGTTATAAGTACGTTTTGGTGTTGCATTGTTTTTGTTATTTTAGTATGATCAAAAAATCCTTCGCTCTTGAATATTAATTATAATCAAAAGTGTGAGACAAGTAAAATCCCTTCGCACTTTCTCGACTCCGCTCGAAATGAACAACACACGATTAACAATTAGTACATAAACTCCCATGCAGATTTATAAGCATTGATCGATTCAGTATAATCAAGAAAGCTTTTATAAAAAGGATGATTAGCAAGTGTAGCGCTATCTCCGATCACTACCAGTTTTTTCTTTGCACGTGTAAGTGCTACATTCATTCTGCGAATATCATTTAAAAATCCAATCTCCTTAAGATCATTACTTCTTACTAAACTGATATAAATAACATCACGTTCCTGTCCCTGAAACCCATCAACGGTTTTAATTGCAATTTGTGATCTGTAATTAATGAAAG
Source organism: Bacteroidota bacterium (assembly GCA_021413595.1). Classification (GTDB taxonomy): domain Bacteria; phylum Bacteroidota; class Bacteroidia; order 2-12-FULL-35-15; family 2-12-FULL-35-15; genus 2-12-FULL-35-15. The sequence goes on from JAIOQD010000547.1 coordinate 2,169, forward strand.
CCTCATCCTCCTCCACCTTATTAATAAGATATTGTACCTGCTCTTTGTAAGGAGAAATAATTCCAATAGTTATTCGTTTACCCGATTTATTACTTTCTGAATATTGCTCCAATAGCAATTTTAGATGTTTAATAAGTAATTGCGCTTCTTCCGGATTAGCAATACTTAAACTTTCGGGATTTATGATTTCATTATATCCACATCCTGCAGTATCAATAAAATCGACAGGTGTATGCAATAATATTTCATTGGGATCAAAACTCAATACAGTGTCTTTAACAGAAGCATCGGCAATTAAATTATTTTGATAGAATTTTTTATTCGAAAAATTCATGATGTGTTCATGCATCCGATACTGTGTATTGAGCATCACAGCAACATTATCTAAATGTATGCATTGTTCAAACAATGTTTCTTTAAGCCCTTCTACTTCTGCTTTTTTCGACTTTACTGTTGGTGGAAGTTGAAAATGATCACCGGCAAATATTACGCGGTCGCTCCTTGTAATTGGTATCCAACACATCGGCTCTAAAGCCTGTGCAGCTTCATCAATAAATACAGTGGTAAAATGTTTGTTGCGCATCATCTTTCCTGATGATACCACAGGGGTGCAGGCAATTACCTGGGCTTTTTCAAATTGTTCCTCAAAAATATAATCTTCCAAATTGCGTGCTTCATGTAAAATTTTACGAGCTTCCATGTAAAACAACTGTCGCTGCTCACGTTCCTCACGGCCAAATGTTCGTTTATATTTTCCGGCCATCCGAAAATATTCTTCCGCAGTTTTACGATACTTCTTTAACTCTTTATACGATTCGTGTGCAGCCATTTTTACATCCAGCGTATTTATCAGCACATCCTCCGAAATACGCGCAGGGTTGCCTAATCGCAATACATTGATCCCTTCACGATGCAATTTTTCTGTCAGCAGATCAACAGCAGTATTGCTTGAACTGCAAACCAATACTTGCTTTTCTGTAAGTAATGTTTGGCGTATTGCCTGCACTAAGGTGGTTGTTTTTCCGGTTCCCGGTGGACCGTGAATAATTGCAATATCTTTAGCGGCAACTATTTTTTGAACAGCAGTATTTTGGGATTGATTTAATCCTGTAATGTGAATTGATTCGTCTATTTTATTGAATGTAGGAGGTTTTATTCCATACATCACATCACGTAACATTGCCAGGCGATTGTGTGATGCGTTGATCACTTTTTCCATCGCAATATCCATTTCACGATAACTGCTTTCATCAAATAATAAATTGATCCCGAGCTTCCCATCATCGCACCAATCGGGTAATTCATCAATGGTAAGCGAAAGTCGAATTTTGTTTGGATTAATTACTTTAATAATTCCATTAATGGGCTGTTCATCGGGATAGGTATTTGAAAAAAGTGCTGCGTTTTTATTTCCCGAAAACTGGTGTGGTTCATTATGATTTGTTGTGCGTTCGATCTCGATAGAAAGATACTCTCCATGTCCGATCTCAACATTAGTAATAACTACAGGATACCATGTAACGCCCTTTTCTCTTCTGTAATTAATATTGTTACGAGAAAAATGTTGTTTATATTGTGCGAAATCCTCATCACGTTCTACTTTTAAAAGCCTACGTAAATTCAGTAATCGATCTATTTGTTGTTCCATACTTTTTTCTTGGTAATAATATAGTCCGGCTCTTCATAATCAGGAACTCAACAAAGCGAAATACTAAAATAAAATATTTTTATTTTTATAAATTATGTCTTTCACCATACCCTTCAATACCTGACCTGCCTGCAAAAGCATATCAAAACCGGAAGGAAAAGGAACGGGCTTAGATCCAAGCTTGGCTTTTGTTTCAGGTTTTAGAGCATTGATATCACCAATAGCTCCGAACGAACGGTGTTCAAAAAAGTTTTCACTTGCTATCGGATCCGTTTTTATGAGTTGACCTGTACTGTTATTTATATAATCGAGACTTCCTGCAATAATCGCTTTCTTATTTTGGTAGGTTTCTATCACATTACAGAAAATGGTTTTTGTTTTAGGCAACTTTATATCATTCCCCGATGAATCCTTTTTTACATTTCCATTCGCATCTAAAGCATATTGAAAACCATCCGGAATGATTTTTGTTTCCGTAAAACTTGTTTCCTTAATGGCTTCAGGAGATACGTTAATATTTTTCATATTCACAACAATAACATAATCATAATCCAAACCTTTTACTTCGTGGGTATAATACCTTAACCATGCACCATTTAAATCGGTTAAACTTATTTTTGTTAGTTCGTCTTCAAAAGAAGGCGGAAGCGGCACACCTGTTGTGTTTTTCATTTTAAAAAGCACATAGCTGGTTCCAATATCCTTTGCCCGTTGTAATTCTTTATCCACATCCTTATAATTACCCGAATATTCTTTTACGCGTAGCAACTCATCGTAGGCCAGTCGTGCATCAGGCTTGTTGTTTCTGTTGAGCAAAGAAAGTGCATGGGCATAAAAATATTCGGTAGCATTCTTTTTGGCCTGAATAATTTCATCGCTATAATTTACAACCTCAAAATTCGCATCTCTATTTTGACCTTCAAGATGCAATGGTAATAATGGTTTTAAATTTTCCTGACGCTGAGCCATTCTGGAATAAACAGCAAAAATATCATCCCAATTATCAGGTTTTCCTTCTTTCTTTAAAAAACCGATACGTTCTCTATCGCGGTCGTTGGCCTTTTGATAAGACTGTTCCAACACAACAATTTCCTTATCATTTTGTTTTTTACGTTTCAGCTTCTGAGTTGATTTTCGAATCGCAGCATCATAATTTCCACTTTTCATCAATTTTGAAGACTGTGAACAAGAAATAATGAGTGTGGATACCAATAGGCAGACAACTATTTTTTTAGTAATAAGTATCAATCGATTTTTCATAGGTTTTTTAGTTATAAAAGTAAAAATAGTATTATTTTTTGTTTGAAATGCTGTTGTGATTAAATTCTAATTTCTATCCCCTGCTGCCTAAATTCTAAATTCAAATTTAGAATTTTTACCCTTAATTTTTGTCTTTGTCTAATGTAAGCGTATGATTGAAATTACCAAACTGTGTGCCAATACTCAAATTACGTTTAAAAGCATTGATATCATTGAATTTAAGAAAACAACAGTTTTCAACAGAACAAAATTGGAACCTGTGTAATTCAACACAATTATCAAAATAAACGCAGTTATTTCTTTGTTTTTTCTTAATTTTGTACCTCAACAAAAACAAAAACGATATGTCAGAAATATTAACAGCAAAAAGTTTTGGAATCGAAAGTGTTCTGAAAGAATTAGGAATTAAAGAAACCAATTACGGTGCCTCCACAGGCCTAAAACATATTGCTACAAAAGGAAAAAAGATAGATTCGTTCTCACCTGTTGACGGATTGCTTATTGGTAGTGTAAATGCTGCAACAGCAGAAGATTACACCAAGGTGATGAAAACTGCAGAAGAAGCTTTTAAAGTATGGCGTTTAATGCCAGCTCCAAAGCGTGGTGAGATCGTTCGCCAGGTGGGTGATGAACTACGAAAATATAAAGATTCATTAGGGAAATTGGTTTCTTATGAAATGGGAAAAAGTTTACAGGAAGGCTTAGGAGAAGTACAGGAGATGATCGATATTTGCGATTTTGCTGTAGGTTTATCCCGACAGTTATACGGCTTAACAATGCATAGCGAACGCCCTATGCACCGGATGTATGAGCAATGGCATCCTTTTGGTGTTGTTGGAATTATTTCCGCTTTTAATTTCCCTGTTGCTGTATGGAGCTGGAATGCTGCTTTAGCTTGGGTATGTGGTGATGTTTGTATTTGGAAGCCAAGTTCAAAAACTCCATTATGCGCTATCGCTTGCCAGAATATTATTGCAGATGTATTAAAACGCAACAATGTTCCGGAAGGTGTTAGCTGCCTTGTAATTGGCAATGAATCGGGGGATCTGATCAATAACGATAAACGAATTCCATTAGTATCCTTTACAGGTTCAACCCGTATTGGTCGTCACGTGTCAAAAACAGTAGCCGAGCGTTTCGGTAATACTATTTTAGAGTTGGGTGGTAATAATGCAATCATTGTTTCTGAACATGCTGATTTGGGTATGGTATTGGTTGGTTCAGTATTTGGTGCTGTTGGAACGGCAGGTCAGCGTTGTACTTCCACTCGCAGATTAATTATTCATGATAGTATATATGATAAAACAATCCGCATTTTACAACAAGCGTATGCTCAATTACGCATTGGAAATCCTTTGGATGCAAACAACCATGTTGGGCCGTTAATTGATCAAAATGCAACAAAAGATTATTTGAATGCCATTGAAAAAGCAAAACAAGAAGGTGCTCAACTAATTGTAGAAGGTGGAATAGTAACAGGTGAAGGATACGAGAGTGGATGCTATGTTAAGCCTTGCATTATTGAAGCCAAAAATGAATTCCATATTGTACAGGAAGAAACCTTTGCCCCTATACTTTATGTGATGAAATATAACACCATTGAAGAAGCAATTGCAATGCAAAATGGCGTTCCTCAAGGTTTATCCTCATCCATCTTTACCAACAACATGCGCGAAATGGAATTATTCCTTTCACAAGCAGGTTCAGACTGTGGTATTGCCAATGTAAATATTGGAACATCCGGTGCTGAAATAGGGGGTGCATTTGGTGGTGAAAAAGAAACTGGTGGTGGACGTGAATCAGGCTCCGATGCCTGGAAAGCTTATATGCGCAGACAAACAAACACTATTAATTATGGTAATAGCTTACCATTGGCACAAGGTATTAATTTTACAATTTAATACCTTGTTCTCAGAATTGAAAAAGGTGCCCCGATAAATTATCAGGGCACCTTTTGTTTATAAAGCCGATAATGGGAAAGAGTTACGTGTACAGAGAGGTTAGGCGGCATTTTACAAAAACAGGAAGACATATTATGAAAATAATTAAATTAACATTATTCATACTTTTAAATACATATATCGTCAATGGGCAAATTGATAACCAAAGCATTTCGACCCCGCAAATTGTTTCTAACAAATCAAAAAGTAAATATTTTAAAAAATACATTTATAACTTTAATAAAATCGTTCGATCAAATTCAATTTATGCCGACTCTTTAGATTGGCATACCATTAATACTAACATAGCTAAATTATCAATAGGTTTAAAGGCAAAGGAAGATGCGCACATACTCTCTGATTATGTTTTGTCGGAACTAAGACAATCTGGAGAAAATCATTCTTTTTATATGAAAAAAGTGAATGTAAATAAGTTTTCAGATCATAATACTGATGGTAGACAACCTTTTTCAAAATTGATCGACAATCATATAGGGTACATATATGTTCCGGGCTTTAATTCTGTAAATGATACGACCTGTAGTAACTTTGCTATTAAAATTCAAAAGTTAATTGAAGATTTGGATTCAAGAAAAACAATTACAGGATGGATCATAGACTTAAGAGAAAATAGCGGAGGAAATATGTACCCAATGATTGCGGGCCTAGGACCAATTGTTGGTGAAGGAACTTTAGGTTATTTTATAAACCCCAAAAGTAAAAAAACTGATAAATGGTATTACTCAAATGGTTCTTCAGGAGAAGGAAATAAACCATATTTAACGATCAAAAAACCATATTCACTTAAGACACTCAATTCTAAAGTTGCCGTATTAATTAGTTCTATGACAGGAAGCAGTGGTGAAATGACAGCGGTATCTTTTATAGGTAAAGAAAATGTCAAAATCTTAGGACAAAATAGTGGTGGTTACACGACCGGCAATCAAGGCTACAAACTTTTAGATGGATCTTATTTATATCTCGCTGTTAGTTATATTTCTGACAGGAATAATAAAAAATATTTGGGAAGTATTTCACCAGACATTTTGGTTGACGAAAAAGATGACAACGATACAATTTCTATTGCCCAGAAATGGTTAGACTCAAAATAAAAACGACCGCCTAACACCGGCTAAGCGTGCGAAAAGCACGCCAAGCCAATCGTTATAAGAAAACAAACTGTAACCCGACAAAACAATTTAATAACTTAATAAAAGACGGTCGGACACATTTTCAGCTTCTAGTGTTTGACCCTCTAATTGAAAACGCCTTAACATTAACCGGGCGACATCGGTAATTTAAGTCCGCCTGTTTATATTAACCTTATATAGGCTTAGGACAGCTGCCATCAACATCATCAAATCGTTAGCCGGGCCTTGCTCCTCGCCAGACAAGAAGCAAGCCACAGGCGTATGGAATTTTTTATTTTATTGAGCAAGTAAATCAGACAAAACGAGCAGTGCAGATATAATTAAACTTCCGTCTAAATATATGATACAAATCATTTTTTTAAAAAGACTATCTCCATTTCTTCGCACTATGCTTATTTTTACACAGTGACAAAAAAAGAGAAAAAATATTCGGTAAAGTTTCGTGTATGGATCGAAGAAGGCGAAGAGAGGTTTCTTGGCATGGGTAGAGTTATGCTTTTGGAGTTAATTGCGAAGACTGGATCTATAACAAATGCAGCCAAGGAAATGAAAATGTCGTACCGACAAGCATGGCAATTTGTAGAGGAGATGAATAAGTATGCAAAAGAACCGCTTGTTGAGAAAATACTTGGTGGTAATAAAGGTGGAGGAGCAAGATTGACGGAAGCAGGGGAAAAAGCTATAAAAGAATTTAATAAGTTCGAAAATAAAGTTAAAGAATTTGTAAGGAAAGAATTTAAAAAAGTGAAATTGTAATTTTTTTAGTAGTCACTATGCCTTTAAAAGCATAGTGTTAATTGAAAATAGAATACCCTTTATTGCTCAGGCAATATTTTTTTGCGATACACTATGTTTTTAAAAACACAGTGTATTGAAATAAGTAAAATAAATAAATATGAAATTGAGAATAATGCTTGGGTTAAGTTTAATTCCCTTGATTGGCATGAGCCAGCAAAAAGATTCATTAAAAGGTTCATCAAAAGATCCTTTAAAAACATCAAAAATTTTTAAGCTTGGTGAAATTGAAGTAACATCAAATAAAAATGATGAGATGATTAATAGAGTTCGTTCCAACAGTATGGAACAGCAAAATAAAATGGAAGTATCAAAAGCACTAAACATGCTTTCTGGAATAAGTATGACAACATTCGGAGCAAGAAACGAATCAATGGTAAATGTAAGAGGTTTTGATCTACGGCAAATCCCTGTTTATATGGATGGCATTCCTATTTATGTTCCTTACGATGGTTATGTTGATTTGGCCAGATTTACAACATTTGATTTAGCTGCAATTGATGTATCAAAAGGATTTTCATCCATTATTTATGGACCGAATTCATTAGGTGGTGCAATTAATCTTATATCAAGAAAAGCAATTAAAAAAATTGAATACGATGGGGCATTGGGAATGATTAACACCAATGGATATAAAGGAAATGTGAACATAGGATCAAACTTAGGCAAATTTTTCGTGCAAGCCGGATATTCTTATTTGCACCGTAATTCTAATACGATATCTTCAAATTACACTCCCAATAAAAATGAATGGGGTGGAGAAAGAGATAATTCTTATCGCAGCGATCAAAAAATTAGTTTTAAGCTAGGTTTTACTCCAAACGAAAAACATGAATATGTAATTGGATATATCAATCAGCAAGGACAAAAGGGAACTCCAGTATATTGTGGGACAGATGTAAAAAACTCAATGCTTACCAAACCAAGGTATTGGCAATGGCCTTATTGGAATAAGGAAAGCTATTATTTCCTTTCAAACACCAAGCTGAACGAAAAAAATTATGTAAAAGCCCGAATCTATTATGATATTTTTAAAAATTCTATATATAGTTTTGATGATACTTCTTACACTACTCAAAAGAAACCTTATGCTTTTCAAAGTTGGTATAACGATTATACCTACGGTGGTAGTTTAGAATATGGCACAACATTAATTCCAAAAAACAATTTGAAACTTGCCCTTCATTTTAAAGAAGACATTCATAGAGAAAATAATTTAAATGAGCCAGTTCGCCTTTTTGAAGATAATACAATGAGCGTTGGTTTAGAGGATGTTTTCAAGGTATCAGACAAGTTTTTGATTATTCCCGGAGTAAGTTATGACGAAAGAAAAAGTGTAACAGCAGAAGACTATAATAGTTCAACCAAAACTGTATCTGATTTTACAAAAGCAGGAACAAGCCATGCCTTCAATGGTCAATTAGGATTATTTTATTACGTAAATGACAATCATAAGATTGGTGCGACCGTTTCACATAAAACAAGGTTTGCTACTATTAAAGATCGTTATTCATACAAAATGGGAACAGGAATCCCTAATCCTGACTTAAAACCAGAAATAGCAGATAATTATGAAATTAATTATAATGGAACTATTTTTAAAAAACTGACTATTCACACCGCATTGTTTTATAGCCACCTAAAGGACGCTATTCTGAATGTTAGCAATGTTCAACCCGGAAAATCACAAATGCAAAACTTTGGAGCAGCAGAATACCAAGGTGCAGAGTTTCAGGCGAATTATAACGTTTTTAAAAATGTACATGTTGGTGCAAACTATATTGAAAGGCATAATTTAACGAATAATAC
>JAIOQD010000080.1 GCA_021413595.1 Bacteroidota bacterium
ATGGCGCTTGCTACAAAATGGGGGGTGTCTCAATCTTTTATTGGGATTGCAATTATTGGACTTGGCACCAGTTTGCCTGAATTGGCTGTATCTATTGGAGCTGCAATTCGGAAATCAGCTGGAATGTCTGTAGGAAACGTAATTGGAAGCAATATTTTTGACGGGCTTATTCCTATTGGACTTGGTGGAATAATCAGCACTACAAATATGGAAAGGAATCTTCTGAATTTTGATTTACCGGTTTTGCTTGCGGTTACTTTATTAGTATTAATATTCTTGAGAACCAAAAGAGGCATTTCAAAACCCGAAGGTGTAGCACTAATAGTTATATACTTGAGCTATATTGCCATAAAAATATTTTTTGTGAAGGCGTAATCTGTTTTTTGAAAACTCATCCCCAAATGTTTCTAAGTAAGATCCTTTGCTAGTTTTTAAAATCCATAAATAGTTGTTTCAAAGTTTAATAAAATAAGCAAAAGGTACCGCTTACTAAGCTACAATAATACCAAAATGAAATAAATGCTTTTATAACTTATCAAATATTGGCAATACCAATAATTAATACTGCAATTTTCCAAAATTGGGTTGTATAAAAAATTATTGAATTAGGCAATAAAAAAATATTATTTTTACTGAACTCAAGCTAAATCGTGCGAACGTCATACTGAGCGAGCCGGTACTGAGCTTTTCACGATTAAAGTATGTGGGCAAGCCTCCACAGCCCCTTCGACTATCTTAGTGTGACAACACACGATGTAATATAAAGTAACCGTCTTTACGTTATTCATTAGTACCTAATTCAAAAAAAATATTTATGAAGTTATTCATTATATTAATTGTTTGATTTACCAGAAGGCTCTTTTAATGTAAGCGAATAAAAATCGAGTCTTCTGTTTTTTAGATTACGTACACTTCCATAAGAATGCAACTCATCCAACAATTTTAAATCCACATCGGATATTAGAATCATTTCTGTATTGGCAGTCGCTTCACTTTTGATTGCATTAGATGGAAAAGAAAAATCACTTGGCGTAAATACAGCAGATTGTGAATAATTCAAATCAAAATTTTCAATCTTTGGCAAGTTGCCAACACTGCCAGTAATTGCCACGAAACATTCGTTTTCTATGGCTCTTGCTTGTGCGCATAGTCGCACTCTCATATACGAATTCTGTGTGTCGGTTAGATAAGGAACAAACAAGATTTGAATACCCTCATCCGAATTTTACCTGCATCGGTCTCATAGGCTTGTAAAATGTTTCCTCCTTTTAATCCCCAAAATTTAACTTCATCAGGTGTAATATGTAATTTTTCATACCGGTCTATTTTCCCGTTTCTGTGACAAACAAATCCTCCATTTATTAGCACATTATTCTCATAGATGGGCATGCTTCCGGCAATTATATTTACGTTATAACGAACAGCAAACTCGCTAAATTTTGTTTTTATCAGATTGGTATATTGAGCCATTGACCGCATAGCTTCCGCTTCATTCATTTCAGAAAATTCAGCCATCAATGGACCATTAAAATACTCCGGAAAAACTGCAAAGTCTGATTTGTAGTTTGAAATAGAATCAATAAAATACTCTGCTTGCTGAAAAAGCTCCTCAATGGAATTGTATGTACGCATTTTCCATTGCACTAAACCTATTCTAACATTTTTTCTAATGCGCTGTACATTCACATAGTCTTCAATGAAATATACATTGTCCCATTGTAGCAAGGTGGCATACTCTTGACTTTGGTTATCTTCCGGCATGTAGTTTTTTAGGATTTTTTTTACGTGAAAATCATTACTCAGTTGAAAGGACAAAACTGGGTCATATATTTCCTTCAGTTTTACCTTCTTCAAATATTCTTTCGGCTTTAATTCGGTAGCGTATTTATAGTAGTTTGGAATTCTTCCACCAAACACCACTGCTTTCAAATTCAATTTTTCACACAATTCCTTTCTGGCATCATACAATCTTCTTCCTAATCGTAAACCACGATAATCAGGATGTATAAAAACCTCAATACCATACAAGATATCACCAGCAATATTATGTGTAGAAAAAGAATAGTTGCCGGTAATTTGTTTGTATGAGTGTTCATCACCAAATTCATCATATTTTACTATGATGGATAAGGCACATCCCACAATTTTATCATCAGCTAATATCACAAACTGCCCTTCCGAAAATTTTGCTATTAGGTTTTCAATTGCAACTTCGCTCCAAAAACTGCCTTGCCAGTTTTTATACGACACTTTCATCGTTGCTATCAGTTCTTTATATTGACCGATATGTAGTTTTTGTATTTCAATTTTGTTTATCATAATAATGTTATTTAAGGATTCAATGTTTGTAGATGTGGAAATAACCAATATGCGTATTGTTTTTCGACTTTTTCTATTTTGATATTTAGGATATTAAGTCAGTTCTAGAAATTAAATTTTAACCGGGAGTGTTTCGCAGAGAAAATTTCGCAAAAAAACACGGAGAATTCTTTAAAATTAACACTTTTCGATCTGTTCTTCGCAGGAGAAACTCTACATATTTTGTTCGTTATTTTCGGTTAACAGTTTTTTTTAATTTTTAGAACTCTCCTACAGTTAAAAAAAAACACAAGTCGAACCCCATAGTTTGTAAAATACTGAGGTTGAAACGCGTTACAAATTTGAAACCCTCAGTTCGTAAATTACTGCGGTCGAAAACTGGTTCGACAGCCAGTTTTTATTCTTCGCAATTATCTATGTTTCGCCTTTTCTGCATTTGATTAAAAAAAACGGATAAATTTCATTAATTTCTATGATCTCAAATAGTCCTACTTTGCCAAATTCAGCTTGGATCGATTCTCTGTCATAGAAATACATCTTAATTTCTTCAAATATTTGATAGCGGTCTTTACTTACAAACTTACCTTTGCCATAAATTGAGGCTGATTTTGATATAGCTGTAAAAAACATATAGCCATTTTTTGATAGTTGATTATAGCAGTCAAAGATGAGTTTTTGCCTTTCTCTATTGCCCAGTAAGTGTATTAAAGCATAGCAAAATACACCCTCATATTGGCAATTGTCAAATGGCATATCGGTCACAGAACCATTATAGATAGTTATGTCTGTCTTATAATATTTTTTTGCCATAGCAATAGCAGTTTTTGAAATCTCAATTCCTGTTACTGTTATTCCGTTATCTATAAAAATTTGTGCATTTCTTCCATAGCCAATTCCAGGAATAAGAATATTTTTGACTCCATTTTTGATGAAAAAGTCCTTTGTCACTACTGCAGAGTTTGATGGTTCAAAGCCCCACATTGCCTGTTTTTCGATAAAGCTTGACTCCCAAAACTCAGGCTTTTCGTTTTCATTTGTCATAATCTCTGTTCATGTCATTAAGCCGTATCGTTTAATACAATTGCTGCTGTTTGCGATTTCCACCTTATAGCCCCTCACAATTCGCAAATCATAGCATTTATTTGTTGTTTTTGGTCGTAAGCCGATATTCACTCTGTCTATTGCCGAATTATGCGCAATGAGCCTTTCAGCTATAATTTATGTTGATCAGCTAAGTTCAAAAAGATTCTCAATCCCAATGGTTCGCTCCACAGTGAATCCTTCTGCATACTCAAAACCTGCATCCCGCCCAAAAACACTCATTTTACCTTTAACTACATCGAAAAAATTTTTCATGGAAATTGGTGAATCAGGCTCAGTTGAATCAGGATTATAGAATTGTGATTTGAATGCTTGAATAGCCTCCATTTTTTTTTCTACAAATGATGTTATATCCACTACTAAATCAGGTTTTAACTGTCTGTCTTGTATATAATGATATACGGCTTTGGGTCTCCATGCTTTCTGGTTAACAGAATTAAGCTGCGTTTCAATACGCATTAATCCACTGTAAAAACAAGCCTCCGAAACCAATGCGGATGCTCGTCCATGATCGGGATGTCGGTCAATTATAGCATTGCAAAGAATAATTTCGGGTTGGTATTCACGTATTTTTTTAATAATCTCAAGTTGGTGCTCCTTATCATTTTTAAAAAATCCATCTGCCATTCCTAAGTTATCACGAATGCTTACACCCAGTATTTTGGCTGCATTTGCAGCTTCCGCTAAACGTAATTCTCCACAGCCACGTGTACCTAACTCACCAGAAGTAAGATCTAGAATTCCACATTTTTTTCCTAAAGCGATATGTTTTAAAATTGTTCCTGAGCAGGACAATTCAACATCATCAGGATGTACACCTATTGCAAGTATGTCTAATTTCATTGGTTGCTTTTAATGAATTTACAAATCAAGTTTATAAAATTGCCTGCTCTTAAATTGAAAAATTGTAAAATTATTTTATTTACTTATCCAATTTACAATTTTATCATC
>JAIOQD010000543.1 GCA_021413595.1 Bacteroidota bacterium
ATACTAGAAATAATATATTTACGATCAGCATCACAAAAGTAAACGTAAGTTCATTTTTTTGAGCATCGCCCAGAGTTTTGCAACTTATATTTTTTTGCATCATCTCTTGATCTAAGCCTGTCATAGCAATGGCAATAAACATCCCCCCAAAGAATTGTTTAGGAAAAAATGATTTTGGTTTCCAATCACCAAAAATAACCTGTGAATATTGGCTATCCGCCACTTTATCATAAAGTTCACTAAAATTTAAATTCAATTGTTTACTTATAAAAATGATAGATAATATAACAGAGAGCAGCATAAATGTAGTTTGTAAGGTATCCGTATAAACAATAGTTTTCACACCGCCCTGATAGGTATAAAGTAAGATCAAAGCAATGAACACGGCTACTGTTACAAAAAAAGGAACACCTAAAGCGTCAAAAACAAATACCTGTAGCACGTTAACCACAATATATAAACGGAACGCTGCTCCTATGGTCCGTGATAAAATAAAAAAGAAAGCACCTGTTTTATAAGAATAATTTCCAAAACGCTGAAGCAAATAAGAGTAAATGGAAGTAAGATTTAACCGATAATATAAGGGCAATAACACATAGGCAATTACTAGGTATCCTAATATATAACCAAGTATCACTTGCAAATAGCTAAACTGCGATAACCCCACAGCTCCGGGAACCGATATAAATGTTACTCCAGAAAGTGAAGCTCCAATCATACCATAGGCCACCAAATACCATTTTGATGAACGGTTACCAACAAAAAAACTTTCGTTAGTTGCACCACGCGAAGTATACCATGTTACCCCAAACAATAAAATGGAATAAATGGCAACACAAGAAAGTCTGAGAGTTGAAGACATATGCTTTTGAAATTTTCTAATGCTCCTGAATCAGAGCCTAACAAAGAAAAACAATAAATAATCATTAATCAGCGTATTCATTCTTTGTATATTAACAAAGTTCTTGACAATAATATTTACATTTGTAGGATATAAAGCCTATAACCTTTTATCAAGCTGATTGGTAAATAAATTAATTAATTAATTAATATGCAAATTACTACCACCCCCATTGCCAATTTACTTATTATTCAACCAAAAGTATTTGAGGATGATCGCGGTTATTTTTACGAATCCTACAACAAAAATCTTTTTCTTGAACATGGAATTGATACTGATTTTGTGCAAGACAACCAGTCTTTATCACAAGCCGGAGTATTACGTGGCTTACATTTCCAAAAACCACCCTTCGCACAGGGTAAATTAGTGCGTGTTATCAAAGGTGCTATTTTAGATGTAGCCCTTGATATACGCAAACAATCTCCTACCTATGGCAAACATTTTGAAATAGAACTGAATGAAAAAAATAAAACCATGTTGTGGATTCCACATGGATTTGCCCATGGGTTTTTAACATTAGAAAACGAAACTATTTTTTCTTACAAGTGTAGCAATTATTACAATAAAGCATCGGAAGATTGTATATTATGGAATGATAAAGATGTTGCAATTAACTGGGGCATTGATTCTCCTATTTTGTCTGAAAAAGATAAAGCAGGCAAACTTTTCAAAGACTTTATAAGCCTTTTTTAAATAAAAAATTTCAGGTTCTATTATTCTGTGTGAAATTAGTGCTGACCATTAAAAAATGCTAAAACCTTATTTTAATAAAATTTTTCAATTCATAATCGCATCTAAAAAATATTTTATTGTTTTTGGATGCGCTTTGATTTTATTAAGTACTCTAAAACTCTTTAACTATTCTTTTTCCAATAACCTTGCTGATTCTACTTATGAAGATTATTTTAATGCTAATTATAAGACCTTCAGTATTAGAATTCCAAAAAATATTAATTTTGCCGGAGAAAAAGTTCCTGTAAATGATTTCAGTGTACGTGAGGCAATGGAGCGAGAATTGGTGATAAATACCTACTGGCAATCACAATCATTATTGCTTCACAAAAGAGCTAACCGGTGGTTTACTGTTATTGAACCTATTCTTAAAAAAAACAATATCCCCGAGGATTTCAAATACATCGCCCTTATTGAAAGTCAGTTAACTAACGTAGTATCACCTCGAGATGCTACAGGTTTTTGGCAAATTATGGAATGTACAGGAACAAGTTATGGAATGGAAATTAATGCGGAAGTGGATGAACGTTACCATGTTATAAAATCAACCGAAGCTGCTTGTAAATATTTTAAAGATGCTTATAAAATATTTAATAACTGGACATTGGTGGCTGCTTCCTATAACTTTGGAATGGGCGGTCTCAAAGGACAATTAGACAGGCAAAAAGTAAATAATTATTACGATCTGTTATTAAATGAAGAAACAGCCCGTTATGTGTACCGAATATTGGCAATGAAAGAAATTATTGGCAGACCAAAGGTATATGGCTATATGTTACGAAAAAAAGATCTGTATCCTGTAATTCCGGTTAAAAAAATTATGGTTGACTCTTCAATTCATAACCTT
>JAIOQD010000544.1 GCA_021413595.1 Bacteroidota bacterium
TAAATCTGGAAGCAAATAAAGCCTGATCAATTGTTGTTGGGATATCGCCTTCCATTTTAAATTTATGATTAATGCGGTTTACTGGGAAGTTTCGAAATAATTTATCTTCTTAAGCATTATTTTTTTGCGGAATTAATCTGCTTTTACATTTGTACGTTCCCCTTTCAAAAGAAATGGGCGGGCTTCAGCGATGAAAGAGGCTCAAGGACGCGACATTACATTATGAATGGGAAAAACTTTACACAAACCTGTTTATTAATTGCCTATTGTTGAATTGTAAAATTAATTTGTTTGTTGTTTTTTCTCCGGCATCGGGCCTCTCTTAAAAATAATTAAACCATTCAGGAAATTCCGTAATAATTGATCGCCACATTCTTTATAATTGGCATGATCGGGTTTACGGTATAACGCATTTAGTTCACTTTTAGTGATCTCAAAGTCTGCCAACTTAAGAATTTTAACTACGTCCTCATCTTTAAGTTCTAAGGCTACACGTATTTTTTTTAGTATGTCGTTGTTGGTTAGCATTGGTTCGTTTTTTGTCCCATTTGGATAATTACTTATGCTTTAGGGAAGAGTGCTTGGAATAAGAATCATTTTTTTTGTAAATTTATAAATAATTTTGGAACGGTTTATGATTATTGTAAATGTAGTATCCAATTTTTAGAGTTTAAATATAAAATTAAACAAAATGAAAAAAGCGCTGTACATCACCACAATCATAGGAGGTAGTTTTTTATACTCTCCTGTTTTTTCTCAGGAAAAAGTGGCACCGGATTCCTTAGGTTTGCCGGGCGACAATCTTAACCTTTACGGTGTTTTAGATCTTTTTCAAAAATCTGAAACATTAGAAGAATTTGAGAAAAAATTAAATGCCGAAGATTCTAAGGTCAATAATCTTGATTTAAATGCCAACGATAAAATCGACTATATCAGTGTGGTGGATAATGTGAAAGGAAGTGCGCATGCGATTGTCCTTCAGGTTGCGGTAAATGAAAAAGAGACGCAGGATATTGCCGTTATTGAAGTAGAAAAAGACAAGGATGATAAAGTTCAGATACAGATTGTGGGTGATGAACATTTATATGGGAAAAATTATATAATTGAACCAAAAGAAGATGCGTCAAAAACCACAACAGGTGGAACACCAAACCCCGGTTATTCGGATGGAAAATCGGGTAATTCAGGAACCGGTGGTGAAAAAAAATCCACGGTAACTAACACTACTAATAATTATTACAATTCAACTAATGGTGGGAATGATTATTGGTATCCTGTTGGGAGCTGGAGCATTATCCGATACATGTATTATCCAACATATACTGTGTATGTTTCTCCTTGGAGATGGGGTTATTATCCCGGATACTGGAATCCATGGGCACCATTATACTGGCATTCTTACTATTATGGTTATCACCACAATCATTACCATGATCACTATGGTTATTATCACAGATCGAATAGCTATCGCAATAATACTGCCCATGATTTCTACGGACAAAGAAGATCTTCTGCTGCATCTGTAAATCAAAGAAGAGAAAGTGGCGATTATAGAAAAACATACAGCAGACCTGATCTGGCTCCAAAACAAGCCAATGATAGGCGTTCGACCGGTGATGATAGAAAGTCTAATCCAAATATTGATAACAACAAACAAAGGAACGATGCACCAAACAGAAGTAATGGAACTGAAAACCGGACTCCTTCCAGAAACAATAATAAAGTAACTAAACCTCAGGAAAATAGGAGGCCATCACCATCTGTAAAACCTCCTCGTTCTCAGAGTCCCAAGTCAAGTCCGGCTCCACGTAATGCCCCACGCTCCGGATCAAACTCCGGCAATAAAGGAAGTGGTGGACGAAAGTAGAAATTAAATGATCTACTATTTGGTAAGATCAAATGGGATTTTTATTCAGAAATAAAATATCCCACTTTTCCCAGTTCCTCCCAAAATGACCATAAACAATGTCAATTGGGGGAGCTGGGATTTTTATTTAAAAATTAATTGAATTAGGCAATAGCTTATAATCGCTTTAACTGAACTCAGGCTAAATCGTGCGAACGTTCTTCTCTGAAGAAACCTGTCGAAGTATATGGGCTGCCCCACGCCCACCCTTCGACAAGCTCTGGGTGACAGCACACGTTGATATCAAGCACTAGTGTTTATATTATTCATTATTGCCTAATTCAAAAAATCAATTCTATTTCGACAACTGAAGGAATCCTTTTTCATTCATTATTTTCCCATCATTTGCAGTCGCCTTTACAACATAATAATAAACACCATTGTTTGCCATTTTGCCATTTTTTGTGCGACCGTCCCAATTGCCGTCCGTAGTGTTCCACTCCTTTACTTTCTGTCCCCATCTATCGTAAATAGTGCATTCCAACTCTTTTATAGCAATTTCGGTAATGTAAAACAGATCGTTTTTACCATCGCCATTGGGCGTAAAAACATTAGGAATAGAAATGGAGGCATCGTTTGTAACTGTAATACATTCATTTGTAGAATCTGCACATCCAGCAGTATTCTGAACGATCAGATCAATGCAGTACGTTCCGGCTGATGTGTAAATATGTGATGGTGATGAGATTGAAGAAGTATCATTTATTCCCGATGTTGGGTCACCAAAATTCCAATTAGTAGAATTGCCGTTGACAGTCAAATCCGTAAATGAAACAACTGTATTTGCACTAATACCATCCGTAGGTGAAACAGAGAAATCAGCTACAGGTTTATCTACAACTGTGATCATATTATTGATTAGTGCCGCACCTGAACAATTGTTTGTATCAGTAACGGAAAGCTTTACCGAATACGTTCCCGTTTGCATATAACAGTGCAATGGAGATAATGCCGTAGCGGAATCACCATCACCAAACGTATAAAGTACCGAGGTATAATTTATTCCGTTTGTTTCTATAAATTGGACACATAAAGGCAAACAGCCTGTGTTTATATTGGAAGTAAAAATCGGAACCGGCAATGGATTTACTGTTACTATAATGGGATTAGATATTACCACAGAAGACATTACACAAACTGCATTCGAAATTAAAATACAGTTTACAGAGTCACCATCTGCTAGTACTGAACTTGTAAATACAGATGAATTACTGCCCACATTTATTCCATTCAGCTGCCATTGGTAAATAGGGTTAAGTCCTCCATTTATTGTCGTTGCAGTGAAGTTTACGAGGTTTCCGACACATATTGGCCCCAAAGGCAGAGATGTGATGCTCAGTGATGAATTTAAATTAGGACTAACTGTTATGACAATTGAATTAGATATTGCTTCGTTACTAGCCGCACAAACCGAATTGGATGTCATGATACAGATCACCGTATCATTATCCGCCAGAATAGAACTTGTGAATGTTGTGGAATTAGTTCCTCCGCTCTG
>JAIOQD010000500.1 GCA_021413595.1 Bacteroidota bacterium
TTTCAAACCCTGTTAGGGTAAACAAAATAAACAACCAAATCCGTTTGGTGAACATTCTGTTATTTTTATTAGAAGACAAAACCCTAACAGGGTTTCAAACCCTGTCAGGGTATGAACTGTAATTACAATAAAAAAGAACTAAATTTGCAACCCAAATCAAAAAAGGATCAATGAGTATTTATGCACAAAAACAACAATGGAAATTATGGCTGTTCATGGCAGCTATTGTTATTGTTGGTGCATCCTTGTGGTACACTAATATTCTGGTAAATAAAATTGCTAAGGAAGAACGCAAAAAAGTAAAGTTATGGGCCGATGCAGTTCAGAAGAAAGCGAATCTTGTAAAATACACCAATGAATTATTTAATAAAATAAAAACGGAGGAACGCAAAAAAGTTGAATTATGGGCAGAAGCAACCAAGCAATTATCAAGGGATCTGAGTGATTATGGTTTTGTTTTAAAAGTGGTGTCTGACAATACTACTGTTCCTGTTATACTTGCCGATGAACAAGGAAACCCGATTACTTCCAGAAATTTAGATCCTGAAAAAGAAAAGGATAAAAATTATTTAAGACAACAAATGCTCACCATGCGTTCCATGCAGGAGCCTATTGAAATAAATATATACAAAGGGCAAAAAAATTATTTGTATTACCAGGATTCAAAACTTTTTTCGGAATTGAAAGGTGTGTTGGATGATCTGGTAAAATCATTTATTTCGGAAGTGGCTGTAAACTCCGCTTCTGTACCCGTTATTTATACCGACTCCACTAAATTAAATGTGCTTGCTTCCGGTAATGTTGACTCTATAAAAATACAGGATACTACTTATTTAAAAACTACTATAGCCAATATGGCTTCTATAAACCAGCCTATTGAAGTAGAGTTTGGTGATGGTAGCAAAAGTTATATTTTTTACCAGGAGTCGATGTTATTGACCCAGCTCAAATACTATCCTTATGTAATGTTTGGTATTGTTGGTTTGTTTTTATTGATCGCTTATTTATTATTCAGTACTGCTCGCAAAGTAGAACAAAATCAGGTTTGGGTGGGTATGGCAAAGGAAACAGCACATCAGCTTGGTACACCTCTTTCCTCTTTAATTGCCTGGTTGGAGTATTTAAAATCAAAAGGTCTGGATCACGAGACATCCTTTGAAATAGAAAAGGACATTAAGCGCCTTGAAACAATTACAGATCGTTTTTCAAAAATTGGCTCCGTACCCAAATTAGATAAAGTTGATTTACTCAGTGTTTTAAAAGAGTCGGTGGATTATATTAAATTAAGAACTTCTAAAAATGTAGCTTTTTCAATAGATGCGTATAATCAAAAAGAAGTAATAGCTCAATTAAATGTTCCGTTATTTGAATGGGTGATTGAAAATTTATGTAAAAATGCGGTGGATGCAATGGTCGGAAATGGCTCTATTACCATTACTATTTCTGATCAAACGCAATTCGTTTATATTGATATAACGGACACTGGAAAAGGAATACCAAAATCGAAATACAAAACAGTTTTTGAACCCGGCTTTACTACCAAGCGAAGGGGTTGGGGGCTGGGCTTATCACTCACAAAACGTATCATCGAAAATTATCACTCCGGAAAAATATTCGTAAAAAGTTCGGATATTGATAAGGGTACTACCTTCAGAATAGTGTTGAATAAATAGCACTACTAGCATATTTTAGCTACCGTATATGGCATAATTCTGCCAGAACCCTCACTATTGCTTGTTGTGCGCAATTGTACAAATAGCTAAACACATCTACTTTCAGTAAATAGTAAATCGAACTCAAATTATTAGCAAACTTTACCATAAAAAGGCTTTTATTATTTTTAAATATTTAATTCAATTAATTATTACATTTGAACGCCTATAAACAATTCCGCAATTTTGCAATAGGTAATTAAACAAAGAATTAAGGGGCAAGCAATTTAATTGTCCTCACCAAAAAGTAGAATTAAACAATTACCATTAAGATCATGCGCATTTATAATTTCCCCAAAATAATTAAATCAATATTAGTTGCTTTATTCATAAGTGTTTCAAGCATTATGTTTGCACAAAATACCGGAGTTGTGCGAGGGTTTGTTTATTTAAAAGAAACGGGTGAACCCGTATTGTTTACTAATGTGGTTCTGAAAGGCACTACATTGGGAATTGCTACTGATGTTAACGGGTTTTTCACTATTAGTAAAATTCCTCCGGGCAGCTATACCATTTTTATTTCTTCTATGCTTGGGTATGATACTTTGCAGGAAGCTGTTAACGTAAAGGCAGGGGAAATAGTAACCAGAAAACTATACTTAACCAAATCGGCTGTTCAGCTTAAAGGTGTTGAAGTTTCGGCAGAGCAGGAAGCGAAAGAAACGGAAACACAAATTTCGGTAAATAAAATTGACCCTTTGGTTATAAAAAAATTGCCTACTGTTGGCGGAGAGCCAGATTTAGCGCAGTACCTACAAGTTTTGCCAGGTGTAATTTTTACGGGCGACCAAGGAGGGCAACTATACATTCGTGGTGGTTCTCCTGTACAAAATAAAGTACTGCTGGATGGTATGATCATTTATAATCCTTTTCACTCCATTGGTTTGTTTTCGGTATTTGATGCCGACATCATACGTAATGCCGATGTATATAGCGGAGGGTTTGGTGCCGAATATGGCGGAAGAATTTCCTCTATTATGGATATCACTACAAGAGATGGGAATAAAAGACGTGTTGCCGGAAAGGTTGCTGTAAGCCCATTTGGTGCCAAAGTATTGGTAGAGGGGCCACTTGTAAAGGTTAAAGAGGATAGCAAAACAACTGTTTCATTTATTCTTTCCTCTAAAACTTCCTATTTGCCAACAACCTCTAAAGTTCTTTATTCATACGTTGATCCAAATGGATTGCCATTCAGCTTCAGTGATTATTATGGCAAAGTATCTTTAAATGCTAATAACGGTAGTAAATTAAATTTATTCGGTTTTAATTTTAATGATAAAGTAAGTTATCAGGCATTGCAAGATATGAACTGGAAGTCATACGGTGGAGGTGGAAATTTTTTACTGGTACCTCAAAACTCTCCCATTTTAGTTAATGGAAGTTTCGCATATTCTCAATATGGCATAAAGCTTAAACCGGAAGGCGAAAATGAAAAAAGCAGCAAAATAAAGGGTTTTAACATGAGCATAGGCTTTACTTATTTCATGAGTAAAAATGAATTAAATTATGGCATTGAAGTTCTCGGCTTTCGCACCGATTTTGATTTGTTTAATTCCACCAACCGTCATATTTCTCAGCAGGAGAGCACTACCGAAATTGGTGGGTACTTTAAATACAAATGGATATCGAAACATAAAAAATTATTAATAGAGCCTAGTTTTCGTGTACAATATTATGCATCACTTGGCAATGCATCACCAGAGCCGCGTTTGAGTTTAAAATGGAACATTGCTAAAAAATTCCGTTTCAAATTTGCATCTGGGATGTATTCCCAAAACCTTATTGCTGCTAATTCCGACAAGGACGTAGTTAATTTATTTTATGGCTTTCTTTCCGGTCCTGATAATTTACAAGAAACATTTACGGATGAGAAGGGTAATACAAAAGAGGTTACCAGTAAGTTGCAAAAGGCAAATCATTATGTTGCAGGATTTGAGATCGATCTTGGTCGCCATTTTGATCTTAATATTGAAGGATATCGCAAAGATTTCAAACAATTAGCCAATTTAAATCGTAATAAAATATTTGACGATAGCCCTGATAATGCTGCCAGACCCGATGTTTTGAAAAAGGATTTTATTGTTGAAACCGGTAAGGCACAAGGTATTGATGTGGTTTTAAAGTATGATTATAAACGATTATATCTGTGGTTTGTATATTCACTTGGTTATGTAACCCGCTTTGATGGCGTTTTAACAGATGAGAGTGGAAGTTTTATCTCTTACCGCCCCAATTTCGATCGTAGGCATAACGCTAATATAGTTGCCTCCTATGTTTTTGGAGAAAACCGCAATTGGGAATTTGATGCCCGCTGGAATATTGGTTCTGGTTTTCCATTTAAACCTACCGGAGGTTTTTATGAAGATTTGAACTTTACTAATGGTATCAGTACCGATTATACAAGTACTAATGGTGATTTGAATTATTTTTTTGACGAAGGTAAAACAAAGGAATTACCTTGGTATCACCGTATGGATATTAACATTAAACGAACCTTTCAAGTGTTCGACAATACTAAATTAGAAGTAGCTGCAGGAGCTACCAATGTATATAGCCGAAAAAATGTATTCTATTTTGATAGAGTGCAGTATAAGCGGGTTGATCAATTACCAATATTACCTACACTTAGTTTTGTGATGACATTTTAGGTTGTAAGTTAAAGCTATGTATGGGCTCATTCCCATATCGTGAGGAGTGTTTAACTTAGCAGAGTTAAACACAATTCAAATGATGGATTATAAAACAATTGTAAAGCAAATTTTACCCAAGAATTTATTGGATTATTTTGAGGTAATGTTGACGAAAGAGTTGCAGGGCAAAACAGAAGCCGACTCTCATTACATAATAGTCTTAGAAGAAACCAATATATTGCCCTTGGGTTA
>JAIOQD010000501.1 GCA_021413595.1 Bacteroidota bacterium
AGATTAGGAGCAAAACCGCCTTCATCACCCACGTTGGTTGAATAACCTTTATCCTTCAACACTTTTTTAAGATGGTGAAATACTTCTGTTCCCATCCGGATTGCATCCGAAAAATTAGTTGCACCAACCGGCATGATCATAAATTCCTGAAAATCGATGCTGTTATCAGCATGTGAGCCACCGTTGATAATGTTCATCATTGGTATCGGCAATAAATTTGCATTTACACCTCCTACATAACGATACAATGGTTGACTTGCTGTTTCTGCTGCTGCTCTGGCACAAGCCAATGAAACTCCCAAAATAGCGTTTGCACCCAAGTTCCCTTTATTATCAGTACCATCAAGAGCAATCATTTTTTGATCGATCATATTTTGATCGAAAATATAAGTACCATGCAACTCCTCCCTGATAACAGTATTTACATTGCTTATTGCTTTTAAAACACCTTTGCCAAGATAAAAACCCTTATCATCATCACGTAACTCCACAGCTTCGTGGATACCGGTAGATGCACCCGAAGGAACAGCTGCACGACCCAGAATACCCGAATCTGTAATTACATCTACTTCAACTGTTGGATTACCACGTGAATCCAGTATTTGACGTGCTTGAATACTTGCTATAAATCCCATAATTTATTTGATTAGTTATTTACAATTAAAATAGGATTCAAAAGTAGAAATAAAACCGATTTCATTCCTAGATTTTTACCAAATTTTATAATTCTATAAAACCGGAACCTCTACTTTCAATGAATTTGTATATTCGTACCATGGTACTAAATTATATCTGGATCGCATTTTTTGTCATTGCTTTCGTTGTAGCACTTTTAAAGCTTATTGTTACGGGTGATACCGAAGTTTTTAAAACAATAATTGATGCAACTTTTAGTTCATCCAAAATGGCTGTAATGGATATATCATTACCCTTAGTTGGTGTAATGACGTTATGGTTAGGCCTTATGAACATTGGAGAAAAGGCAGGCGCAATTAATTTTTTATCACGTATTGTCGGTCCTTTTTTTAATAAACTATTCCCCGAAATCCCGAAAAACCATCCGGCAAACGGACAAATAATGATGAACTTTTCAGCGAACATGCTGGGGCTTGATAATGCGGCAACGCCTCTTGGACTGAAGGCTATGAATGGTATGCAGGAGCTAAATCCAAATAAAGATACTGCATCCAATGCTCAAATTATGTTTTTAGTTTTAAATACTTCCGGCTTAACAATTATACCTGTTACCATTCTTGCACAACGCGCCATACTAGGTGCTTCAGACCCTTCAGATGTGTTCATACCAATTTTAATTGCTACGTATTTTTCTACAATAGTAGGACTAATAACCGTTTCTATATGGCAAAAAATTAATTTATTCAATCGGATTGTAATGACCTGGCTGCTGGGGATCAGTACTGCCATTGGCGGAATTATATGGTACTTTAGCACATTACAGCAAGAACAAATTGCAAATATATCCAAGGTAAGTGCAAATGTAATTTTGCTAACAATTATTGTTTCTTTTATACTTGGTGCCTTACGCAAAAAAGCGAATGTTTATGATACTTTTATTGAAGGGGCAAAAAGTGGATTTGAAACTGCAATAAAAGTTATTCCTTATTTAGTTGCCATGTTAGTAGGTGTTGCAGTATTCCGTGCTTCAGGAGCGATGGATTATTTAGTGAATGGAATTGCATATTTTTTTAGTGTTTTGAATATGAATACTGATTTTGTAGGTGCCCTGCCCACCGCATTGATGAAGCCATTAAGCGGGAGTGGCGCAAAGGCAATGATGATAGAAGCAATGCAAACCCACGGACCGGATTCATTTGTTGGAAAATTGAGTTGTGTTTTCCAGGGTGCTGCTGATACTACCTTTTATATTGTTGCATTGTATTTCGGTTCTGTAGGAATAAAAAAAACCCGTTATGCTGTAACAGCAGGTTTAATAGCAGATTTAGCCGGGGTAATTGCAGCTATTTATATTTCGTATTTGTTTTTTCATTGATAGTATTGCGAAGCTTACAAAAAATTAAATTCTTTTGGGCGTTCCCTTTCTAAAAAGAAAGGGCGGGTCTTCCGCTTCAATAATACAAATAATCACCTGAATTCCGATTATTTCTTCATATCACGCATATAGAGCAGCTGCCCTGTTATAGGCTCTTCCCACTCCCTCATATTATTCTTTTTGTAGAGATACTTTAATTTAATTCCATAAAATTGAGAAATTGATTTCATAGTTTCGCCCATTTTTACAATGTGAAAAGATTCCTTCGCTTTTCTGAGTTTGGGCTGTAGGTATAATTTTTGTCCGGGAACTAACTTGTCGTATTGTGAGAGGTCATTAAATTTATAGAGTTGCCAAAGGTCTTTATCAGTTTCCTTAGCAATTTTATCAAACGTATCGTTAGGTTTAATAATAATGTATTTAACTATTCCTAAACGTAAAATTTCATGAGGCTGTTCATTTTCAATAGCAACTATAACTTCTTTTTCAACTGCTGCTATGGGAGGCGCAGAGTGTGACTTTTTGGTTGTCTCGCTTTTTATATTTTTTGAGTGTTTCTTGGTTAGATCACTTTTTGCATTTTTTGACGAGTGATCTGCCAGATCAAATTTAAACAATTCATGCGTTTCAATTAAGTCCAGTAAGCGCTGTGAATACTCGGGATCTGTTGCATAACCAGCCTCTTTCAATCCTTTTGCCCATGCTTTGTAATCAGTGCGGTTAAGTTCGAAAAGTTTCGAATAACGTGCGCGGGATTTTAAAAATAAAGAATGGTCAGTGTAGGAATCAAGCACTGTAGGATATTTTCTGAAACATTCATCTTTTGCATCATCGCTTTTTATAAACGTAGGTCCCTCCCATTCATCATGACACTTAATGCCAAAATGATTGTTAGCCAAAACAGCCAGATCACTGGTTCCATTACCACTTTCAAGCATCCCTTGTGCCAGTATTATACTTGCAGGGATATTATAAAGCAACATCTCTTTTATAGCATCTTCTTTAAAATTATGAACATACAATTGCGCTGCCCCTCCCGATTCAATCCTTTCGGCATAAACAGGCAGTTGTAAAATTGTAAAAAAGAAACCGATTCTGAAATAGTTAAGCATTTATTCAAAAGTAATTATAAAATCCTAATTATTAAACAATTGATCCTAATTCCTAACAAAGCATTATTAATGCGAATCAAGGGTTGAAATAATTGTTCAGTACGATGGTCATACTGAGCTTGTAGAAGTATGTGGGGAGGCTACGGCACACCCTTCGACAGGCTCCGGGTGAAAACCCACAACAGTTTCTTCATCCAACACTGGATTCGCACTATTAAATCTGCCCGGATAAAAATTTCACCCCTGCGTTACCCTGCAAACCACCTGTATGAACTGCAACTATTGTTTCCCCCTTTTTAAAAAATCCTTTTCCTATCATATCATAAATTCCAAACATCATTTTACCGGTGTAAATAAAATCAAGTGGAACA
This sequence comes from Bacteroidota bacterium, assembly GCA_021413595.1. GTDB lineage: Bacteria > Bacteroidota > Bacteroidia > 2-12-FULL-35-15 > 2-12-FULL-35-15 > 2-12-FULL-35-15. The sequence goes on from JAIOQD010000501.1 coordinate 3,495, forward strand.
TGATTTGTTTCTTCAAACCAATTAATAAACCCAGTAAGTTCGGTTTGAGTTTTTGCATATCCTCCAAAATGATAATTTTCATTAATACTCCAATTATTTTGAACAATTATTGCGCCAATATCGTTTCCCGATTCATTATTACCCCTTGCTAGGCGGATATTAGGCTCCTTCTTCAACCACTCTTCTACTTCATTTTTAATATAACCCTCTGCTTTTAAAATTTGAAATCCGATTGCTTTTTGATTATTTTTTAACGAAAGGACAATACCCGTTATTGTAGCACCTGTTCCGCAAGGACTGCAAACATAATCAAAATCAGTATTTATATATCCTGTAATTTCTTTGCAACCCAATACACCAAGCTCATTTGAACCACCTTCAGGTATCAGGTAAAACGTTTCTTGCAAAAATTGTTTGTACACATAGTCATACAATTCTTTTTTATTTCGATAAAGGATCCGTGGAACATAATGCAATTCCATCCCGCATTCCATAGCAAATTGCAAAGTGGGATTTAATACAGGGTATGGCTCACCTCTAATAATTCCAATGGTTTTAACCCCATACTCCTTTCCGGCAGCAGCAGTTGCAGAAATATGATTGGAGAACGCTCCTCCAAAAGTGAGCAAGGTTTTTATATTTTTTTTCTCTGCTTCAAGCAGATTATACTTGAGTTTAAACAATTTATTCCCGCTAATATGAGGATGATTTAAATCCGTACGCAAAATAAATAAATGAATACCATGATTCTTTGTTACAGCATCATTTATTGCTTGTAGCGGAATATTCATTGGTTCAAACTGCATAAGACAAAATTAGTTAATTTTGTAAGCAATGGAAGAATTTTCACATCGTAAAAATTTAGAGCCCGATGATTTTTATTACAGTCCGGAAGGCTATATTGTTTTTACCGAAAAATATTTATTAAAACGTGGATATTGTTGCCAAAATGGCTGCAAACATTGTCCATACGGTTTTGACAAAAGCAAAGGAAGAATTGATAAAAAGAAATGATGTGCAGATGTGCTAATGAACGGATGTGCTGATGAACTGTAAGTTTATTTTACTATCTACTAATTGTTCAATAACTAATAAACCAACGAACTATTGAACCAATGAACTAATAACATGACGAACGAAGAATTCAAAAAACAAATTTTGCAAGGCATACCTTCCGACCTCCCCCCAATAAAACCATTGGATACGCTATTAAATCATGCCCCTACACGAAAGGACATTTTAAGTGCGGAAGAAAAAAAGCTGGCAATACGTAATGCTTTACGTTATTTCGACAAAAAACATCACGCTGTTTTATCAAAAGAATTTGCTCAGGAATTAATAAATTACGGACGTATTTATATGTACCGCTTTCGCCCTGATTACGCAATTCATTCACGACCTATTTCAGATTACCCTCATCAGTCAAAACAAGCAGCAGCCATAATGCTGATGCTTCAAAATAATTTAGATTATGCAGTAGCACAGCATCCACACGAGTTGATTACTTATGGTGGAAATGGTGCTGTGTTTCAAAACTGGGCACAGTATTTATTAACAATGAAGTATTTGGCCGAAATGACCGATGAACAAACATTAACCTTGTATTCTGGGCATCCGATGGGTTTGTTTCCTTCGCATAAAGATGCACCACGGGTGGTTGTTACCAATGGGATGATGATCCCGAATTACAGCAAACCGGATGATCTCGAAAAATTTAATGCATTGGGTGTAACCCAATATGGCCAGATGACTGCCGGTTCATTCATGTATATTGGTCCGCAAGGAATTGTACATGGCACCACCATTACTTTATTAAATGCAGGAAGAA
>JAIOQD010000497.1 GCA_021413595.1 Bacteroidota bacterium
ATCTGAAAAAATGACTGAAGCATTAAAAGATGTACCCGGTGTTACATTCAGTTTTCAATATCCTGTTGCAATGCGTTTCAACGAACTAATGACAGGTGCAAAGCAAGATGTTGTTTGTAAAATATTTGGTGAAAACTTAGATACACTTTCAAAATATTCAAAGCTCCTTGGTGCTGTGGCAGAGAAAGTAGATGGCGCACAAAATATTTATGTTGAGCCAATAGACGGGCTTCCACAACTCATCATTAATTACAAACGCAACCTTATTGCACAATTCGGTTTAAACATCCAAGACATCAACAGAGTGGTGAACACTGCATTTGCAGGGCAAAGTAGCGGTTTGGTTTTCGAGGATGAAAAGCGTTTTGATCTGGTTGTTCGTCTTGCAGGCGAACAGCGTCAAAGTTTAGAAGACGTACGAAATCTTTTGATCCCAAGGCCACAAGGAACACAAATTCCTTTGCATCAGGTAGCCGATATTTCTATTCGAGAAAGCGTTAATCAAATACAACGGGAAGATGCCAAACGAAGGATAATTGTTGGTTTTAATGTTAAGGGCAGAGACGTTCAAACTATTGTAACAGACCTGCAAGCACAACTTGAAACTAAATTAAAGCTGCCTACAGGTTATTACATAACTTATGGCGGAGCATTTGAAAATTTGATCGCTGCAAAAAAGCGCCTGTCACTTGCAGTGCCTATTTCATTGTTATTGATCTTTCTGCTCCTCTATTTTGCATTTGGCTCTATGAAACAAGGGTTACTGATCTATTCAGCTATTCCACTTTCTGCCATTGGTGGCATTTTGTTTTTAGCAATGAGAGGGATGCCTTTCAGTATCAGTGCCGGTGTGGGTTTTATTGCGCTTTTTGGTGTGGCAGTGTTAAACGGAATTGTATTGATAGCAGAATTTAACCGTTTAAAAAGTGCTGGCGAAACGGATGCAAAAAAAATTGTTTTACAAGGAACAAAATTGCGCTTACGTCCTGTATTAATGACTGCCTTTGTTGCTTCGCTTGGTTTTTTACCAATGGCAATAAGTACCGGAGCGGGCGCTTACAAAAAGGAGTAAAAAACAAATAACCCCCGTAAGTGCCATTATTATTGTATTGGTTACAATTTCGATGATGACCACCACTACAGCCAATGCGCAACAGCCTATTGAACTTAAAGCGGCAATTGATTCTGCATATTCAACTAATTTAACACTCCGATCGGAAAAGCTGAATGTAGAAGCTTATTCGAACTTAAAACACGCGGGGTGGGATTTACCACAAACATCATTAACAGGAGAATATGGGCAATTTAACAGCGCTTTTAAGGATACGAAATTTGGTATCTCCCAAGGCTTTAAATTCCCTACCGTTTATTTAAAACAAAAATCTGTTTATACTAATGAATGGCAAAATGCTGAATTAACATTAGAGGCAAGAAAGGCTGAATTAAAAAAAGAGGTAAGCTCATCCTATTATAATTTGGTTTATACTCTTCAGTTGAAAACTATTTTACTCGAAATGGATAGTATTTACAGCGTTTTCCTTAAAAACGCAGAATTAAAGTTTGATAAAGGCGAAAGTAATATTCTGGAAAAAAATACAGCCATATCGCAACGTGGACAAATACAGCTTCAATTGCAAGAGGTGGAGAAGGAATACGCGAATCTGGTATTGGAATTTAATTTATTGTTGAATACAAAAGCTATTTACATTCCTATAAATGCATTATTGAAACTGGATGCACCCGCTGTTGGGGATGCTGGCATTATAAAACAACACCCGTTTTTACAACAGTTGGAACAACAACAACAAATCAGCGAATCAAAACTAAAGTTAGAAAGGTCAATGCTACTGCCCGATCTGTTTGCCGGCTATAATAATACAAGTATAACCGGAATGGGACCGGATAATATTTACTATAACTCATCCAGCAGGTTTCAATCTATCCACGCAGGTATTGGAATTCCTTTATTTTTTGGCTCTCAAAAAGCAAAGATCAGCACACTAAAAATTAATCAGCAGATTGCTAATAACAATGTAAATGCCGGTACTGCAATGCTTGAGCTTAACTATAAAAAAGCGGTTCAGGAATTTGCTACCAACTCAAAAATG
>JAIOQD010000498.1 GCA_021413595.1 Bacteroidota bacterium
AATTACAAAAAACACATCATCATCAGTTGTGTTTACGGGGTAACCTAAATTTTCTGGAGTACTCCATACTCCGTTTTCAAAAACAGTTTTAAAAATATCATATCCCCCCATTGTTTTATGTCCCTGAGAACTGAAATACAATGTTTTTCCATTCGGGTGAATGAAAACTCCTTCTTCGTTATATTTTGTATTAATGGTAGGCCCAAGATTAACAGCCTTGCCCCATTTACCCTTTTCATCTTTTGTTGAAATATAAATATCCCTTTCTCCTAAGCCACCTTCGGGCTTATCAGAAACGAAATAAACCGATTTACCATCTGGAGAATAGCAAGCGGATGACTCATGAAATTCAGTATTAATATTTTTATTCATTCGTTCGGGCTTACTCCAAACGGCACCTTTTAATTCCGACTCATACAAATCACCATTATTTTTTCCGATATAAATCAAAAACTTTTGCCCATCAGCCGACAAACCGGAGTTCGCATCATGATCCTCAGTATTAATAGGTGAACCCATGTTTAATGCCGGTGTCCATTTATCATTATTTTTAGTTGAAATATAAATGTCTTCAAAAAATTCATTTATGCCCGGATCTGTTTTTCCACCTGTAGTATTTGCTCTGCGTGAAGTAAAGAGCATCACGGATTCATCAGCAGAAATTACTGTTCCATAATCAGGATATTGAGAGTTTACTTCCGAACCGGCATTATCAATAAATACACGTACCGGATTTTTAACCAACTCTTTACCTGTATTACATTCTGCAATATGTTTATTTACATCGGCTGCAAATGCTTTGCCCTCATCAGTTGCGAGAGTTAAGGATCTCTGAAAAATTTCAAATTCAGTAATAGATTTATTCCATTGCATATCTAAATGATAGGCTTTCCCCAGCATATAATGTATTTGTGGATCAAATTCAGGATTAAGTTTTAATACTTTTTCAAGAAATGGAATTGATCTTAATTTGTTACTGGTATATAAATAACTTTTTCCTATTTTATAATTCAGTAAGGCGTTGTTAGGATTAAATTGATTTGCTGCAAAATAATGATACAATGCTAATTTATAAAACATAGGACCTTGTTCGTATAATTTGTCACCTGCTTCCAGCCTGTTCTTGGCTTCTCGGAATGCATCTTTATTGCTTGCAAAATTTTCTTTTAAAAACTCTACATTTTGTGCACAGGCAGCAGATGAAAGCAGTATAGTAAATAAAAATAATATTTTTTTCATAGTATAAAAGTTCATAATTCGTATATATTCCAATTTCGTTGGTTATTTACAATCTCCAATATAGTTTTTAGCTGATTCAACACCAAGTTCAAGTGCTTTATTCCAATCAGAACAGGCACCCGCATTATCACGAAGCATTTCTTTTGCTATGCCACGGTTCAAATAAGAATAACCATAATTTGCGTTTAATTGAATTGCTTTTGAACAATCATCGGCAGAACCTTTATAATCTTTCACTTTAAATTTTGCAGTTGCACGGTTATTGAATGCAAAAGCATAATCAGATTTTAACGCAATAGCTTTTGTGAAATCTTCTATAGCACCATCGTAATCACCGGCATCATACTTTGCGCTGCCCCGGTTATTATATGCAACATAATAGTTTTCCCTTTTTTTGATAGCTTCGGTATAATCACTTATAGCACCATTGAAATCACCTTTTTTACGTTTTGCACTGGCTAAATTATTATACGTAAACCCCAAATCGGCATTGGATGCAAGCGCTTTTTTATAATCAGCAATTGCACCATCCATATCCTCTAACTGCCGTTTTGCGCTGCCCCGATCATTATAAGCGTAAGCATAATCCGGTTTAATTCTGATGGCTTGTGTAAAATCATCAACTGCACCTTTATAATCTGCATTTTCAAATTTTATTCCGCCACGGTAATAATATGCCTGTGCATGATCCGATTTTATTTCAATGGTTTTAGAATAATCATCCGAAGCCCCTGTTTTGTCAAGCAATGCATATTTCGCTAGCCCGCGACTAAAATAGCTGTCAGGGTTTTGTTCAATCAAAAGTGATTTATCAAAATCAGCAATTGCATCTTTATATAGTTTTATTTCAAATTTGGTACAACCACGATTATAATATGCCTTTTCAAAATCTGCTTTAATTGTAATGGACTGATCAAAATCCTTTAAAGCATCATTATAATTTTTATTAGCAAAATTTGCAATGCCGCTATTATAGAACTTTTCGGCATCTTGCGATCCGTCATCCAATATCTTGGCCTTAACGGTATCAGTTTGTGCATTTAAACTGTGAATAACAAAAATGAACAATGCTGCTACAACTATTTTTTTTATTTTCATAAAGTAAGGAGTTTTGAATACAATAAATGTAATAAGATTTTTGTTATAATAAACAGCCCTACTATTTATATATGCAAAAATGATAAAGCACTCATATTCAAAAAATCAAACTAAATTCTTAAGTTTGTCTTTCATTTTCACAAACGTATGGCACAGCCTATAAAGCAAAAATCCCCCTTACTCACTATTTTTCTTACAGTATTTCTGGATCTACTGGGTGTTGGTATTGTTATTCCGGTGATTGGCCCACTATTGTTATATCCCGACCATCACATGCTTCCCTTAGAGCTGACCACGCATACCCGAACCATCATACTTGGCTTTCTTATAGCAGCTTATCCAATCGCTCAATTTTTCGGGGCACCTATGCTGGGAGCCTTATCTGATCGTTATGGAAGGAGAAAATTGCTTGCTATTTCTTTGGTTGGAACTTTAATCGGTTATTTGCTTTTCGCAATTGCGATAATTGAACAAAACATATACCTATTGTTTGTAAGCCGTTTATTAGATGGTTTTTCGGGCGGTAATATTTCTATCGCACTTTCTTCAATTTCTGATTTTAGTGATGAAAAATCTAAAGCTAAAAACTTTGGAATGGTTGGAGCCGCATTTGGCCTAGGATTTATTTTGGGACCTTACTTTGGTGGCAAATTAGCAGATCCTACAATTATTTCTTGGTTTAATGCAGCCACTCCTTTTTGGTTTGCTGCCATATTAACATTCATTAATCTGTTATTTGTGTTTATTGCTTTTCCTGAAACACTAAGGGAAAAACGGAATACCCCTGTAAGTGTATTTACCGGGATACAAAATATAGGAAGGGCATTTCAGCTTAGACATTTGCGAATCATTTTTTTTGTTGTTTTTTTATTCACTTTGGGATTTAATTTTTTTACACAGTTTTTTCAAGTATTCCTGATCAATAAATTTGATTATAAAATTTCAGAAATAGCCAATGTTTTTGCTTTTATAGGAATTTGGATTGTTGTTGCTCAGGGCGGATTACAACGTCCTTTATCTAAAAAATATTCACCATTACATATTATAAAAATATCCACGGTTCTGTTGGGTATCACTCTACCAATGCTACTTATTCCAACCGAATCAAAATATATTTTCTTTGTACTGCCTTTCATAGCTATTTTTCAAGGCTTAACTCAGCCTAACTTAACCTCAGTGGTATCAAGCCAAGCCGGGAAAGATGAACAAGGACAAATATTGGGCATCAACCAATCTATCCAATCCCTTGGAATGGCAATTCCTCCTATTATTGCCAGTTATATTAATTTAGTAAATATTAACTACCCTATTGCAATGGCATCATTTTGCATCCTGCTGGGCTGGGGAGTGCTGATCATATTTTTTAGAAATAAAAAAACGAATGGAACTTTTGTATAAATTTAGTTAAGGTATTTTCAAAAACTTACCTCCTGTTTCAAAATATAAAACAAAAAT
>JAIOQD010000499.1 GCA_021413595.1 Bacteroidota bacterium
ACAGGAAGAAGTATTGAATATAGGTAATACATGGGCTCGCAGAGCTATCGTTCCAAAGCACGTATTTGATGTGTTGGATGAACTTCCTGCATCTACTCATCCAATGACACAATTTGTAATTGCTATCATGGCAATGCAAACAGAGTCGTTGTTTGCAGCAGCTTATAAAAAAGGTGTTAACAAAAGGGATTATTGGGATTATGTGTATGAAGATTCAATGAATCTGATTGCCCGTTTACCGCGTATTGCAGCTTATATCTACCGTAGAAAATACAAAAATGGAGTTCACATTGAACCTGATCCAAAATTAGATTGGGCAGCGAATCTTGCACACATGTTGGGTTACGAAGAGTTTGATATGAAGCGTTTAATGCGTTTGTATATGACTATTCACGTTGACCACGAAGGAGGAAATGTTTCGGCTCATGCTACGCACCTTGTAGGATCTGCGTTAAGTGACCCATATTTTGCTTTTGCAGCCGGTATGGCCGGATTAGCAGGTCCCTTACATGGCCTTGCAAACCAAGAAGTATTGAGTTGGATACTTGAATTGCGTAAAGATTTGGGTGGAGGTTTACCAACTGAAAAACAAATTGAAGATTATATCAAAAAAACGCTTGCGGAAGGTAAAGTTGTTCCGGGCTACGGACACGCGGTATTGCGTAAAACCGATCCACGCTTTACAGCTCAACAGGATTTTTATAACCGTTACATCAAGCCAAAAGGAAAAGATGATCTGTGCGAAATTGTGCAAATGGTTTATAAAGTAGCACCTCAGATCCTTGAAAATACCGGTAAAATCAAAAATCCGTGGCCAAATGTAGATGCACATTCAGGTGTATTGTTAACACATTATGGAATGGTTGAACATGATTTTTATACGGTATTGTTTGGTGTATCCCGTTCGTTAGGGGTATTGTCTTCATTAATTTGGGACCGTGCATTACGTCATCCGATCGAGAGACCAGGTTCTATTACAACCGAAGGTATCAAAAAGAAAATTGCTGCTGCAGAAGCAAAAGCTTAAAAAGAAAGGCTCCGAAATTTTTTCGGAGCCTTTCTTTTTACACCTTATTTTTAGTTTGCAAAGGGAAACTTCAACTGCTTTTTCAAAGGAGAGAGGAGATTAACATACAAGTGAAACCGTCCTTATAATGTAGTAGCATTTTGTCAAAGGGCAAGATCCACTTTTATTACTTCAATTTGATATATGTATGAAGTTCAGGTACAATTTTCAATGCATAAGTCAACCCACCATAAACAATAATAATTACTACCGATTTCATGATCATTGAAACTATTGCATTATTCAATGAAGGCAAAAAATAACTGGTCAGAAATGCAAGAGCTATTACAAAAAGTATTTTTAAACTTGAAGTGTCATACGGCTGCATTTTAAATTTTTTGAGAATAATAAAATATTTCAATGCATTATAAATTACAGACGACAATGCTGTGGCCAATGCCGCTCCTTCAATCCCATAAACAGGGATTAAAATAATATTTAAAATAAGCGCTAAAACTAATAATAGAAATAATAAATAAGTTCCGTAAAGATATTTATCTGAAGTGAAAAGTATAGAAGTATTGACACCAGTGGCAATATTTAAAAATCCTCCAACGCAAGCAATTGTAGCAACTGTGGCGCCCTGATGGTATGCTTCAGGTAATAGGCCTAAAAGGTCATGAAT
>JAIOQD010000505.1 GCA_021413595.1 Bacteroidota bacterium
ATGGCATAAATATCCACATTAACGCTATCACCTATAAGAAGTGGTTTATCGCTTGGTGTAATTGTCTCTCTTATTGGAAGGATAAATAAAAACCCATCAGATCCTCCGCCAGCAAAGGCACCATCCTGAGATAAATTCATATTGCTTGGATTCGAATAAAAAAGGCCGTTTTTATATGTTTTTATCCAATAAAAATTTGTCATGCCTGCAATATCGTAAGCATAGAAAGAGGCGAAATACCCTTGTTCTCCAGCGGATGAACCTCCACTCCCACTTTCCTGCTTGGTGGAATATCTCACCGAATCAATAAGAGGTGAAGGATAGGCAATTGAGCTAGCCCGAAACTCCTCACCTGAATAAATCACTGACAATGTGTATGAATTAAAATAGCGAACCAGGGTGTCACCTGCGGATGGTGTCCAAACATAATCTCCATTATTGTTTACATCGGTAAAATCATAAACACGTCCTTCATTATCAGTAATTTTAACTGAGGCACCTGTTGCGGCTGGTGAGGGTGCATTATTAAAATATCCTGATGTTTTCGTTAATCGTATTTTTTGTACTCCCGGCTTATTGTTTAAAAATGCATCAATTGCAAGCTGAGATGAACCTTCATCTAATTTAACAACAATTACTTTTTCGCAAATTGAAAAAAAAATAACAGCTAAAATCAATAGTAATAAATTATTTTTCATATTAAATCTGTTTTAAAATTTGAAATTAAACGACACCGCTGGAATAACAGTACCAATAATAGTGTATCTCACGGCCTCTGTATTTACAGTGTTGTCAGCATTTTGTCTAAAAAAAATGGAGAACGCATTTTGACGATTATAAACATTATAAACAGAAAATACCCAAAAGCCTTCCCATTTGCGACCTTCCTTTTTCTTTAATTGTAATGTTGCTGATAGATCTAAACGATGATAAGCCGGTATGCGGTAATTGTTTCTTTTTTCTTCTGAATTGTGAGGTATCGTATATCCTTGAATCTCTATGCGGTTGGTGGGGAATGTTGCGGGCGTTCCTGTAGCAAACACAAAATTACCTGACAAACTCAACCGTTTATTTAAATCATAATTAGCGACCAAACTTACATTATGTAATTTATCAAAACGATTAGGGAACCATTTGTTTAAATTAATCCCATTCACCTGTCGCTCGGTGCGTCCAAGCGTATAACTTAACCATCCATTAAATTTGCCTTTCACTTTTCGCAAATAAAATTCTGCTCCATAAGCTCTTCCTTTACCACTTAATAAATCACCTTCCAAATACTCATTTAATAATAAATTGGCATTGTTGATATAATCGATCTGATTTTGCAGCATCTTGTAATAGACCTCCACTGAACTTTCATACATATCATTTTTGCCAAAATTTCGAAAATAACCCAATGCGATCTGATCACAAAGTTGTGGTTTAATATTATTTGTTGATGGTGTCCATACATCCAAAGGAGTTGATGCTGTTGTATTTGAAATCAAATGCAAATATTGTGTGGTTCTGTTATAACTCGCTTTAATAGAACTTTTTTCAGAGACATCTAATTTGACAGAAAAACGCGGCTCTATATTGTAATATGGTTTGATTATTTCACCTGATTTGTAGGCTTTAGTAGAAGCCAGTTCCTTTCTGAAGCCTGCAACAGTATCTCTGTAAATGTATTCCGTCCCCTTCCCTAAATAGTGGTATGTTGAAAACCTAAGTCCGTATTGGAATATCAGCAATGAACCCGCTTTTTGTTCATTACTTACATATAAGGCCGACTCCAATGCATACTTATCATCTAAACTGATATTATTGGTTTTTCCACCGCTTGATGCAATAGCATTGCCTGGAACAAAATCGTAATAGGTTGCTTGAAGTCCAAATTTAACTGTGTTTTTTGTGTTTGGGAAAAAACTGAATTCAGGTTTAACACTGTAACTTATAATTTTTGATTTCCATTCAAAGGAATCTTTCCCCTTTTCACCAAAAGCCAGCAAATAATCGTAATTACTGTAAATAAGAGATGAGTTTAAAAATAATTTATCTCCAAAAACATGACTCCACCTAAACGTACCTGTTGAATTGCCCCAGTTAAATTTAAATCCGGCTCCAAACACATCACGTCCTAAATAACCGGATAGAAATATTTTATTTTTATCATTAACAGTGTAATTTGCTTTAGTTGTTAAGTCATAAAAATTAAATTTAGCCTCTTTCAAATCCCCTTTCAAAAAAGGTTTTGCAAGCACATCAATGTAGGATCTTCGGCCGGCAATAATAAAAGAGCCTTTCCCTTTTAAGATAGGTGCTTCAATAGAAAGACGACTAAAAATGAGACCGATGCCCGCATTCACTTCAAGTTTTTTACTATTACCATCTTTCATTCGCACATCCAAAATTGAAGATACTCTGCCTCCATACTCTGCCGGAATCCCTCCTTTAATTAACTTAACATCCTTTACGGCATCC
>JAIOQD010000506.1 GCA_021413595.1 Bacteroidota bacterium
CGATTGCCGATGGGTCAGGATCTTTGTCGGTAAATATTTCACCTGATAAACTGAAACCCAAAACGGATCTTTTGGTATTATTAACAGAATCTTTCTTAATTAATATTGGACCGTTAATAGAGAAACCAACAAAGTTATATCCATACGCATCCAGTCCACGGCTTTTTTGATTTTTTTCACCTAAACCGGAAGAAATAACCTCAATACCTCCTGTATAATTACTTGCAGGGCCTCTTGTAGTAATAGCAATGATACCACCTGTAGCATCTCCGTATTCAGCAGGGGTTCCACCAATAATGGTTGTTACTTGGTCAACGCTTGACTGAGGAACACCGGCACCTCCAACAACTTTTACACCATCAATATAATAGGCGGTACTTGATGAACGGGCACCTCTCACATTCAATGCTCCACCTTCATCTGCCTGATAAATACCTGCGGTAGTTGCAGCAACCGAGTTGATATTTTTGGAAGCCATATGCTTATATTCTTCACGTGTAACAGTTGATCCCGGGTCAGTTGCAATTAATGGCTCAGTATATACAATAAGTTCCACTGGCCCTAAATCAATACCTCCGGCATTGGTCATTTCAATATTCAGATAAGCGGTGCTACCAACGGCCAAACTTACGTCTGACATTTCCACAGTCTTATATCCCACATAGGTAGCTTTTACTTTATATTTACCGGGATTTAAAGGTTTGATAGTTACAACACCATCAATACTGGTAGTACCAACACCAACCTGAATACCGCCCATCTCCACAATTACGTTTGCAAAGGGAATAGTTTCTTTATTCGCTTTGTCTTTAAGTGTTACTCTGATAGCGCCCTCATTTTGTGCAAGTGTTAGTCCGGCTGATGCAGCAACAATAGATAAGGTGGTAAGTAATTTTCGTAGCATATCTTATTAATTTGATAATTTGTGATTTCGCGAATTTGAAAATAAATACTTTATTTCCAAATTTGAGCATTTTCCTTACTAATAGTTTATACTATCTAAAAAAAAATGGGCGCGTAAATATATGAATATTTAAAATTCTTATCCAAGTTTTTTTTGTACTGAATATCAACAAGCAAAAACATCATATATAACTTACTCACTATCAAAAGCATACGTTATAAATAAACCCTGCGATTTCAGAGCCTGTTTTACAAAAAAACAGGTTTAAATTAGGTTGAACTAATGGCATTGAATAGAATAAATGCTATGGCAGCAAAAGCTATTAAAATAGCGATAGTTCCACTACCTTCTGAATGATCGTTTTTACTTCTGGTAATTGTGTGTTTTTTGTTCATGATTTCTATTTTTTATTTGGTAAAATTGTTCATTCCGGAATTGTCTCGAAAGTTTATTAGAGATACTGAAATCACCGATAGCCATAGAGGCAGGCAAGTGACCGGGTAAAATAATAATCCTATTGTAAGCAGTTTACTAAAGGTGCGGGTATTTGCGTAGTAATTTAAACAACATCCCCATGTGCTAATTAACTTGTCGCAAAAACCCGACACCTGTTTTTATTGAAAATTGAGTATGAATAATTTTCTATTACAATATTACAACAGAAAGAAAGGAAGACAAAGCTACATTGACTGAAAGGGGATGTTCGATTATTAAACGGTAGTTATTAATGGGAAAGCGGTAAATGAAATCTGAGGAAATGGGGCTACTATCTAGCTGTCATCCCGAGCTTTTGGCGAGGGATCTTGTAAATCATAAGCTATCATTGGCAATAGCAAGATCCCTCGCAAAAGACTCGGGATGACATTGGTGATAAGGGATGTACTAAATAAGGGACAACTTTTCGAGGAAATCAGTTTTATTTCTTCGGGATACTTCAACCTGTGAATTATCACTCATTACCACGTAACCTCCTTCACCTTTAATGTATTTTTTCACATGTTGGAGGTTTATGAGGTGGGAACGATGAACCCTGAAGAAATTATCATCGGCAAACATTTGTTCGTATTCACCAAGAGTACGTGATGCAAGTATTCTTTTACCGGTAATAAGAACAAAAAAGGTATAGTTGCCATCAGAATCGCAACGGATAATATCGGAAAGGTTAATGAATATCAATCCGTCCCCATCAGGAATACCTACCTTCTTAAGTTTGTTTTCAGGTCGTATATTTGAAAGCAATGCTTTAAATTTTTTATCCAGCATACTTTTTTGTCCGTTCTTTTCTTCAAACCGATGTACGGCCTGGATCAATTCTTCAGGGTCAATTGGTTTAAGTATATAATCAATAGCACTGAACTTAATGGCTTTAATGGCATAATGGTCGTATGCAGTAGTAAAGATAATATCGAAATCAATTTCCTTGAATTTTTCGAGCAAATCGAATGCATTCCCATTCGACATTTCAATATCCAAAAAAACAAGATCAGGCTGGTGTTTAGTGATGGCCTCAAAAGCGCTGGTCATTGAATCTGCTTTGGCAACTATATCAATAGTTTTACAGTTTTTTTCTACCATCTTTGATAATGATTCGCGTGCGCCTAATTCATCATCAACTATTATTGCTTTTATCATAAAAAGTTGGTTACTAATAAACGAATTGACACGAATTTACGAAATTGCGTTAATATCTAACAAGAAATTGTTTATTTATGAATCATATAAGCTGGTTTCGCAAATTCGTAATGATTCGTTTATTCGTAACCTGTAACTTATTCACTCACTTCAAGTGGAATGACCAATAGAACTTTTGTTCCGGTTGGTTCACCATTTTCATGCTGATCAATTATTTCACAATTGATGTTGCTGCTTAAACTTGCATTTAAAATGTCTAATCGTTCCTGAGTAATGCTCATTCCCATTGACTTATGCTGCTGAATACTATTCTTCTTGAATTTCTTTGAATTTTCTCTACCAATGCCGGTATCTTCAACAATACACAAAATAGTATCATTTTGTTTTTGTAAAGTTATTAAAATTTTACCGAATCCTTGTTTGGGCAATAATCCATGAATGATCGCATTTTCAACATACGGTTGAATAAGCATTGATGGAATACGATCGTAATTCTGATCGATATTAGGGTCAATAGAAATATGGTATTCAAATTTTTTATCAAAACGCATTATTTCTAATTCTAAAAATAAGTTGAGTGCATTAATTTCTTCGGCCACGGTGATCATCTGTTGTTTTGAGTTTTCCATGATCTTTCGCATCAATTTCGCAAATTTTGATAAATATTTTAAAGCAGCATCCGTATCATGATTGGATATATAGTGTTGTATTGAACTAAGTGTATTAAAAATAAAATGAGGATTCATTTGTGCCCTTAATGCCTGCGATTCAATATTTGCAATTTTTTTATTGAGCTCTGTTTTTCGTTTTTCAAGATTTTTAATTTTACGAATACGAAATCTGATAAAAAACAGGAATGAACCTATTACAAGCAAGGTTGAAGTGATGATAAATCCCCATGTTTTCCAAAAAGGAATATTTATTGTAAATGTAAAGCTTGCCGGTATTTTATTCCATACTCCCTCATTATTTGAACTTATTACTTTAAAGGTATATCTCCCTGATGGAAGATTTGAATAGGTTACCAATCGCTCCTTTGACGCTGGCGACCAGTTTTTTTCAAAGCCATCCAATATGTGTGAATATTGCACTTTTGCCGGATTAGTGAGACTTATGCCTGAATAATAAAAGGTAATATTATTATCATTATATGACAAATGCATCTTATTTGTTAAAATGGTATCCTTGTAAAATAAACGAAAGCCTGTTATACTTGTCTTTGATTCAGCAATATTTTCGATGTATTCAACAGGGTCGTATTTAATGAGCCCATTAACTGTTCCAAACCAAATAGATCCATCTGTATCAACATAGGTACCATTAGAGTTACACTCAACACCAGAAAAACCATCTTCTTTACCAAAAGGAATAATATTTTTTTTCCCGGATCTTTTAAATTCAGCAATATCAATTTTATTTAAGCCCTGATTTGTTCCTGCCCAAATTTCGTTTTGTGTTTTTCCAAAAGTAATAGCGTAAATTAAATCGGAACTCAAACCATCCATTTCGCTAAAGTTGGTAAGTTTAGGATCAGCAGATCCCGGGTTAAACATCCACAAGCCATCCAGAGCACCCAAATAAATATTACCTTCTTTATCAATTAATGAGGTGAGATATGAATCGTTTTTCAAACCCAACTTTTCGCTCCACTCGATAAATTCACTTGCACCTGTCCGTAGCTCAGCCGAAGGATCGTATTTAATTAACCCTCCTAAATAGGTGCCTATCCAAAGTGTGCCTTTAAGATCTTCAACAATTGTCCATACCTGACAATTTTCACTTCTTCCTTTAAAGGTATAACGCTTGAAAATTTTCCCATCGAATTTAAAAATTTCATCATTGCCTCCTAACCATAAATTATTTTTAGAATCTTTATAAATATAATTAACGGCACGATCGAAAACACCTGATGGATCGGACTTTTTAATGAAATTTTCACCATCGTATATAGTTAAACCTTTATCAGTACCAAGCCATAAGGTTCCCAAGCTATATTCATATATTGAATTTACTGTGTTGGCTTTTAAACCAGTTTTTTCATTGAATTGAGTAAACTCATCATTGTCGAATTTAAACAAGCCACCATCTTTAGAACCCACCCAAAGGGCGTCTTTTGAATCCCGCAGGATCCCATAAATAAATTGACTTTTTAATCCATCTTCTATTCCATAACTAACAAAAGGGTTTCCTCTGTATTTAAATAAACCGGCATACGTCCCAATCCACAAATTATGCTCGTAATCCTGATATATACAGCCAATCAAATTGCTGTTGTTGTCTTTTCGGAGGGAATACTTAAGAAATTTCCCATTTCCTCCACCTAAATCCTTCAGGTTATATTTTAACAATCCGGTATTAGTTGCCAACCACAGGGTATTTCTATAATCAACGATAACTGAATTAATATTTTCATCGGGTAGCCCCTCTTTTGCGGAATAGAAAGTGAATTTATTATCACTT
>JAIOQD010000507.1 GCA_021413595.1 Bacteroidota bacterium
AAAGGAATGGCTGTATACAGCCGAAGAACTTGCAGAAAGGTCAACAGGAATCGCAACCGGACATTGAGAGTACGATTGAAAATAGAACAAAAAAAACGTTATTAATAAAAATAACTTGCTTCTCATAATAGAGCTTTTGTCTCGTATACGTAAAATGAAGATTTAAAGTTACTATTTTTTTTGCTATAACATTGAAATTTTTATGGCAGTAAAATCTTCGTCAAAGAACTTAAAACCAGATTGTTTCATTGTTTTTTCTTTTAAAACTTCAATAGAAATTGTTTATATTTTTTTGTGCTGAAATTGGTCGGTTTAATAGTCTCGTTTATAAAGTGTTTTTGAGTATATATCGACACTTGTTTAAAAAAAAATTTTTGATTGAATGTTTTGAAATTCCAAATCATTGTTTTTTTTATTGAATTAAACCTAAAAAACGCGGTAACGAAAATAATTAATTTGAAAATTTCTTTTTCAAGAGAGGAGAACGCCATAATGAATTTGTAACTAAAAAATTTTAAAAGTTAAAATATTTATTTTAACTGCGAAAAAGTTCGAAACTTCATTTACATAAAAAAGTACTATTTGGTAACATAGGCTCGTATCATTATATTTGTGAATTATACCCAACGAAACTTATCTCTTGAAAATGATAAAAGTAGAACCTTACAAAGCAAAAAATAAAATCAGGATTGTTACAGCAGCTTCTTTATTTGATGGGCATGATGCGGCTATCAATATCATGCGCAGAATTATTCAGGCAAGCGGTGTTGAGGTGATCCATCTTGGGCACGACCGAAGTGTAAAGGAAATCGTAGACTGCGCCATTCAGGAAGATGCGAATGCAATTGCTCTAACATCCTATCAAGGCGGGCATAATGAGTTTTTTAAATACATGTACGACCTGTTAAAGGAAAATAATTGTTCGCACATTAAAATATTTGGCGGAGGTGGCGGAACCATTTTACCAACAGAAATTGAGGCCTTACAAAAATATGGAATTACACGCATTTATGCTCCTGATGATGGCCGTGAGATGGGCTTACAAGGGATGATAAACGACATGCTTGAAAAGTGTGATTTTCCTACAGGAGCTAATTTAAATGGCGAAGTAAAACAGTTAAAAAATAAAAATGTAAAATCAATTGCACGATTGATCTCTGCTGCTGAAAATTTCCCTGAAGAGTTTGTGAAATTTAGCACTGAAATAGAACAAATTGTTAAAACAAAAGTTGTTCCAGTATTGGGTATTACGGGAACAGGTGGCTCCGGCAAATCAAGTTTAGTAGATGAACTGGTACGCAGATTTTTAATTGATTTTAAAGACAAAACAATTGCGATAATTTCTGTTGATCCATCGAAACGAAAAACCGGTGGTGCTTTACTAGGTGACCGCATCAGGATGAATTCGATAAAAAATGAACGTGTTTATATGCGTTCTCTTGCAACTCGTCAAAGCAATTTAGCATTATCAAAATATGTAAAAGAAGCTGTTGAAATTGTGAAGGCGGCAAATTATGATCTGATTATTTTGGAAACTTCAGGCATTGGACAAAGCGATACTGAAATTACTGAACACAGTGATATGAGTTTATATGTGATGACACCTGAATATGGTGCTGCCACACAGCTTGAAAAGATCGATATGCTTGATTTTGCAGACATCATTGCATTAAATAAATTTGATAAGCGCGGGGCTTTGGATGCAATACGTGATGTAAAAAAACAATACAAACGCAATCATCAGTTGTGGGATGTTGATGATACTGATATTCCGGTTTATGGAACTATTGCATCGCAATTCAATGATCCGGGAATGAATAAATTGTACAAAGCAGTTGTAAATAAATTAGCAGAAAAAACCGATGCTGATTTGAAATCGAATTTTGCAGTTACTGATGAGATGAGTGAGAAAATATATATTATCCCTCCTCATAGAACGCGCTATTTATCAGAGATAGCAGAGAACAACCGTGGGTATGACAAATGGGTGGATGCTCAAAAAGAAATTGCTCAGAAATTATACTCTATCCGAAAAACGATTGATAGTAGTAAACACCTGTCGGGTTTTGAAAACCTGACAGGTGTAGCTTCACAAAACGATTTGGTTTCAACATTAGAAAAAATCTATAAAGAAGTTGAATTAAATTTAGATGGCCGTAACAAAAAAATAATAGAAGGCTGGGCAGAGAAAGTGCAGCGATATAAAAATGAAGATTTTATTTTTAAAGTTCGTGATAAAGAATTAAAAATCAAAACTCATTACGAATCGCTTTCGCATACTCAGATTCCTAAGGTTTCTACACCGCGTTACGAAGCTTGGGGGGATATTCTAAAATGGAATTTGCAAGAAAATGTACCAGGTGAATTTCCTTATACCGGTGGTGTGTTTCCGTTCAAACGTGAAGGCGAGGATCCTACGCGAATGTTTGCAGGTGAAGGTGGACCGGAACGTACCAATACACGATTTCATTATGTAAGTTTAGGATTGGATGCAAAACGCTTGAGTACAGCGTTCGACAGCGTTACTTTGTATGGACAAAATCCTGCGATACGACCAGATATTTATGGGAAAATTGGTAACTCCGGAGTTTCTGTTTGTTGCTTAGATGATGCAAAAAAATTATACAGCGGTTTTAATCTTGCTGATCCGAAAACATCTGTAAGTATGACTATTAATGGACCTGCGGCTATCTTATCTGGTTTTTTTATGAATGCGGCAATTGATCAGCAGTGCGAAATTTACATTAAAAAGAATGGTTTAGAAGATGAGGTGATCAAAAAAATTGATGCTATTTATAAGAAAAAAAATGTTACCCGACCTCAATACCAAGGTGAACTGCCAGAGGGGAATGATGGTTTAGGGTTATTATTATTAGGTGTTACAGGCGATCAGGTTTTACCAAAGGATGTTTATGAAAAAATTAAAACAGAAACTTTATCTTCTGTAAGAGGTACAGTTCAAGCGGATATTTTAAAGGAAGACCAGGCACAAAATACCTGTATTTTTTCTACTGAATTTTCCTTACGATTGATGGGTGACATGCAGGAGTATTTTATTCAAAAAAATATCCGTAATTTTTATTCTGTTTCTATTTCGGGGTATCACATAGCTGAAGCAGGCGCTAATCCTATAACACAACTTGCATTAACATTGTCTAACGGATTTACTTTTGTTGAATATTATGTTAGCCGTGGAATGGATATAAATAAATTTGCTCCTAATTTATCGTTCTTTTTTAGTAATGGTATTGATCCTGAATATTCTGTGATCGGCCGTGTAGCGCGCAGAATATGGGCTAAAGCGATGAAGCTAAAATACAATGCAAACGAGCGTTCTCAAATGTTGAAGTATCACATTCAAACCAGCGGTCGTTCCTTGCATGCTCAGGAAATTAATTTTAATGATATCCGTACAACGCTTCAGGCATTGTATGCGATCTATGATAATTGCAATTCACTTCATACAAATGCCTATGACGAGGCCATTACTACTCCAACTGAAGAATCGGTGCGCAGAGCCATGGCAATACAATTGATCATTAATCGTGAGTTGGGGTTGGCAAAAAATGAAAACCCTTTGCAAGGTTCATTCATTATTGAAGAATTAACTGACATTGTGGAAGAGGCTGTATTGACTGAGTTTGATCGCATCAATGAGCGAGGTGGAGTTTTAGGAGCAATGGAAACAATGTATCAGCGTGGGCAAATTCAGGAAGAAAGTTTGTATTACGAAACCTTAAAACATTCAGGCGAATACCCAATTATAGGGGTGAATACTTTCCTTTCATCAAAAGGATCTCCTACCATTATTCCGAATGAAGTAATACGTGCAACGGAAGAAGAAAAACAATATCAAATATCAATGCTTGCTGAACTGGAGAAAGGTTCTGCTGATACGGCATCTGCATTGTTACGCGATTTACAAACTATTGCTATTCGTAATCAAAATATGTTTGAAGGTTTAATGGAGACAACTAAATATTGTTCTTTAGGACAAATCACCAATGCAC
>JAIOQD010000508.1 GCA_021413595.1 Bacteroidota bacterium
GGGGACATTCTCTCACAGACATGCTGTTATTACACTTGAAAATTCGGAAGAACAATACATTCCATTGAATAATATAGGAACCAAAGGAAAATTAAATATTTATAATTCTTTACTTTCTGAATATGGGGTATTAGGTTTTGAATTTGGTTATGGGCTTACCGTTCCAAATGATCTAACGATATGGGAAGCACAATTTGGAGATTTTTTCAATGGCGGACAAATTATAATTGATCAGTTTATTACGTCCGCAGAATACAAATGGAGAAGAATGAATGGCTTGGTAATGCTATTACCGCATGGTTATGAAGGAATGGGTCCCGAACATTCAAGTGCACGCATGGAACGCTTTTTACAGCAATGTGCTGAAAACAATATGCAGGTAGTGAACTGTTCAACTCCTGCTAATCAATTTCATATTCTGCGCAGACAAATCAAACGTAATTTCCGTAAACCTTTAATTTGTTTTACACCAAAAAAATTATTGCGTTACCCTACCTGTGTTTCCTCTTTAACAGATTTTACAACCGGAGGATTTAAAGAATTGATCGATGATTCAACTGCAAATGTGAAATCAGTTAAAAAAATCGCATTCTGCTCAGGTAAAATCTATTATGATTTGATTGAAGCGAAACAAAAAGAGAACAATGAAGATCTCGCAATAGTTCGTATTGAACAGCTATATCCTCTGCCCACAAGACAATTACAGGAAATAATTTCGAAATACAAAAATGCTTCCGAATATTTATGGGTGCAGGAAGAGCCCGAAAACATGGGTGCCTGGGCGTATATGCTTCGCGCTTTCCGCGAAGTAAATTTAAAATACATTGGCCGTAATGAAAGCGCCAGTCCTGCAACAGGCTATGGCAAACAGCATATAAAACAGCAACAAAGTATCATAGACAGAGTATTTGAAAAACAATTAGCAATAAAATAGGATTCAAGAATTTAGATTTAAGAACCAAGATCAATCCTTGGATCTTGGTTCTTAAATCTTGGTTCCTGATTCTCAAAAAAAAATATATATGGCAACTATACAAATGAAAGTACCTAGTCCCGGTGAATCAATTACTGAAGTGGTGATTGCACGGTGGTTAAAAAAAGATGGTGACTACGTGGAAAAAGACGAGGAGCTAGCAGAGATTGATTCTGATAAAGCTACATTAACTATCAATGCTGAAGAGGCTGGGGCTATTACATTACTAGCTGCCGAAGGTGATACCGTAAAAGTGGGGCAGATAATTTGTTCGATAGATACGGCCGTGAAAGTTCAAAGCTCGAAAACTGAAAGCGCCAAAGTCAAAGTAGAGCCCATACTCGCTCCTAAAAAAGAAACTGCTAAAGAAACTGTAAAAGCAGAACCTTCTTATGCAAATGGAACCCCCTCTCCGGCTGCAAAAAAAATGATAGCGGAAAATAAAATTGACGCAAAAAAAATTAATTCAACCGGCAAAGATGGCCGCATTACAAAAGCGGATGTTGTTAATGCCATGGCAGCAGGATTTGATTCATCATCTGCTGCAACATGGGGAGGAAGCAGGGATGCAGAGCGTAGCAAAATGTCACCACTCCGTAAAAAATTAGCACAGCGTTTAGTTACAGTAAAAAACGAAACAGCTATGCTAACCACTTTCAACGAAGTGGATATGAGCGCTATTTATGCATTACGTGCAAAATATAAGGATAAGTTCAAAGAAGTGCATGGCGCAAATTTAGGTTTCATGAGTTTTTTCACAAAAGCTGTTACAGAAGCCTTACATCTTTTTCCGGCCGTAAATGCAATGATTGATGGTGACGAAATTGTTTATCACAAATATGCCGACATCGGTATAGCAGTAAGTGCTCCAAAAGGTTTGGTTGTTCCGGTTATACGTAATGCTGAACAAATGGGCCTTGCGCAAATTGAAACAGCAATTAAAAATCTTGCTTTGAAAGCACGTGATAATAAGATCACCTTGGAAGATATGAGCGGTGGTACCTTCACTATTACCAATGGCGGTGTATTCGGCTCCATGATGAGTACTCCTATCATTAATCCTCCTCAAAGCGCAATCCTTGGAATGCACAATGTAATTGAACGCCCTATTGCTGTTAACGGGCAGGTTGTTATTCGTCCAATGATGTATGTTGCTTTATCTTATGATCATCGTATTATTGATGGGCGTGAATCGGTTGGCTTTCTTGTAAAAGTTAAGGAGATGTTGGAAAACCCTGTAAAAATGTTATTTGGAGGTAAAGATCCTAATGAAATTATTTTAGGATTATAGTTTACTAACGATTTCCAAAGGGCTATTCCTAGGACAATCCCATTGTTTTAAGCCCCTCCTTCACATTTCTAACTTCGCTCGATATTGATTCGAGCGGGGTGGAAAACTTTGCCAAAGAGAAGGATATTCTTTCTCTTCCCTCCTGCTATATCAAAAATATTTTTTTCAACATTCTTTCTTTTTACGCATTATGTTTTTATCTTGCAATCATCAGTTTCTGTTTTCTACTTTTTGTGTGGTATATTAAATTTTGAAAAACACATAAACTAATACATCTACCAATGAAAAAATTAAAAATAATTTTGGCTACTATAACAGCACTTTTACTTTTAAACTCATATGCTTTTGCCCAAAGAAAGCCTATATCTTCGGATTATGCCATAGAACAGGGCGTAGTTATTGTGGATGCTTTTTATGGTTATCCATATTATAATGGAATTATACTTAAGACCCTTTATCAGAACGTTGGAAATTTTCGGACTACAAATCATTTGGGTGCAAAAATTGAATATATGATCACAGATGAAATAGGCCTAGGTTTAGAAATTACCTATGCGAAAGCCTCTATCAACTACAGAGACAGCCTTTACCAAAAATACGCTGAAGTTAGCAAATTAAGGGTTTTAGCCAAAATAAATTACCATTTTGAAACAGATATAAGTGCAGTTGACCCCTACCTTACTGCGGGATTTGGAGTAAGAAAAAACACTTCTTATCAAAATGGTATTGACTTGTCACGCGATTTGTTCCCTGTTGCTATAAGAGTGGGTGCCGGGATGCGCTACTTCTTTACTGACGGTGTTGGTGCTAATGTTGAGGTTGGTATAGGTGGCCCTTTGATGCAAGGTGGCGTATCGTTTAGGTTTTAGTTAAATAGTTCTACCGATCACTTTCACCAAGCACTATCAAGCAATAAAAAATGTCATTTCAAACTTATTTCAGAAACTAATCAGCAACTGAAACAAATTTAACTTGGCAGTGCTTTTAACTTACCCTCTTTTAGTAATTTAGTATCGTTAGTCGTGAAAAACAATTGCCCCCCGTAAGATTAAAATTAAATTACAAGATTACACCTCGACTACACTATCACTTTTTAGCAACTAAAGCTGGCGTCAAATGCGCAAAAGCACTACCATATTTTTCCACTATTTCAATGATTTTATAATTAATTTCTTCGTGAACGTCCAAATACACCTTATACTCGATCCTATCCACAAAATAAAGCACCATTATATTAATTGCATTTGAATCGAAATTATGCAAACGCACCTGTGTTTCACCTGCAGAAATAAGTGGGTAACTCTCAATAAACTTTTGTATGTCGGCCACAATATTTTTTAGCTGATCTGATTTCGTTTCGTATGATAAACCTATATTAAAATGGGCGCGTCTTTGGCAGCGGTGCGATAGATTATCCAGTTCATTATCCACTAGTTTTTTATTGGGGATGGTCACAAAACTTTTTTCTAATGTTCGGATACGGGTACTTCTAAAACCGATATTTTCAACCTTCCCTTCAACAGTTCCTGTTTTTATGGAATCTCCAATTACAAAGGGCTTATCAAGAAAAATAGTAAAAGAACCAATTAAATTTTCTAATGACTCTTTTGCTGCTAAAGCAATTGCCAAACCTCCAATTCCTAAACCGGCAATAAGCGATGCTACGTTTAATTCGAATATGGCTCCAAGTGCAAAAAAGATCGAAAAAATGATTAAAATTACTTTAATTGTTTCTTTGATAAA
>JAIOQD010000509.1 GCA_021413595.1 Bacteroidota bacterium
AGAAGTTGCAAATGCAGAACATGTTGAAAAGTGTTTGAAGCATGGAATTGATATTCTTTGGATTGGCGCTCGTACCACTGTAAATCCTTTTTCGGTTCAGGAGATTGCTGATGCCTTGAAAGGTGTGGATATTCCTGTTTTTGTGAAAAACCCTATTTATCCCGATCTTCAATTATGGATAGGAGCGTTGGAGCGTATCAATAATGTTGGAATCAAAAAAATTGCTGCTATACACCGCGGTTTTTATTCGTATGATAATGGGCCCTTTCGTAATTCACCAAAATGGGAACTTGCTATTGAATTAAAAACAGCTTGTCCGGAATTACCGGTAATATGTGATCCTTCACATATTGGCGGAACACCCGAATTGATACCATACCTGGCTCAAAAAGCAATGGACATGGATATGGATGGACTGATGATCGAAACTCATAACAGCCCCATTTCGGCATTGAGTGATGCAAAGCAGCAAATCACGCCATTGGAGCTTAATAAAATTATCAGTGAACTGAACATACGTTCTGCATCAATAGCAAATGTGGAGGTACAGAGCAAGTTGGATGAATTACGTGCTATTATTCATAAATTAGATAATGATCTATTAGAATTGCTGGCCAAAAGGATGGTTGTTTCTGCAAATATTGGCGAGTACAAACGGGATAACAATGTTACAGTGTTGCAAGTTGCTCATTGGAGAAAACTGATTGAAACAAGTATTTCGAGTGGCTATCAGCTAGGCCTTACAAAAGAGTTTGTTAAAGCGATCTATCAGTTAATACATGATGAATCTATCCGTAAACAAACGGAGGTTATTGCCCCCTCCAGCTCCCTCGAAGGGGGAGAGTCCCTGCCACAAACGACATAGAAGGTGGCTTACGTATTATATCTCCTCTTCTTCTTTGGCCTGTTTCAACAAAATGAAGAACATGTCTTCTTTGAAGAAAGAAAGGTTGGGAGGGGCTTGATGTTATTCGCCTAAAAAATTGAACCGGGGCATTTCTTTTCCTTCTGAAACTATATTTTCAGTAAACATTTTCAAAGGACGAGCCCATAAATTGTCACCTTCCAATTGATAGAGGGCTTTGTATATAACCAATTCTTCGAGCGTTTCGCTATGTTTGGCAACACCGATTACTTCATATTGTTTGCCTTTGTAATGTTGGTATTTTCCTGGTTTTAATTTCATGTTTTTTGTTTCCGCAGATTTTGCGGATTTACGCAGATAATTAAATTAAAATCTGCGGGAGATAATTTGTAAATACTTGTGAATTATCAGAGCGCTATACCAAAAACGGATTATTTTTTCTTTCAAAACCAATGGTAGTAGAGGGGCCGTGCCCACTATGAACGGTATAATTATCACCTAAAGGAAATAATTTATTTTTTATACTGCTGATGAGTGTTGCAGAATTTCCACCAGGCAGGTCACTGCGACCGATACTGCCGTAAAATAATACATCTCCGGCAATCATAATTTCTTGTTCGCGGTTATAAAATGTGATACTCCCGGGAGAATGGCCGGGAGTAAAAAGTATCTCTAATATTGAATTTCCAAAAGAAATAATATCTCCTTCATTTAAAAAAACAGATGGTTGAGGTGATGGAGTTGCATTTAAACCATACATTTTGGCACTCATTAAATAGGAGTCAAGTACTGGCAGATCCTGTTTGTTTATTTCAAGCTTCAAGGTGTAGGTATCCGCTACAAATCCGTTTCCAAACACATGATCGAGGTGGCAATGTGTGTTTATTAATTTTACAGGGTTTAATTTGTTATCTTCTATAAAACCAGCCAATTCAACACGTTCGCGATTATCGTAACAGCCGGGGTCAATAATGATGCACTCTTTTGTTTCATCGTAAAGAACATACGTGTTTTCCTGAAAAGGACCGAAAATAAAGGATTTAATTGAAATCATGAGTGAAAATAATTTGAAAATAGTATAATTTGATAATCTTAAAATTGAAGCATATCAAAAGGTAAGTCCTGTGCTTAAAGATAAAAACTGATAATTTACAATTCTTGGTATTTCAACACCATATTCGTCCGGCAGCATAACGTTTTGTTGTTGCACTTTATAACCTAAATTAAAAACGTAAGCAATTTTTTTTGTTAAATAAAGTTTCAAGCCAATTGATGGATTAGCAGCCAATCCACTTGAATTTTGTACTCCCACAGAATATCCACCATTTAGATTTAATACAGGAGAAATTTTCCCTTTTCTGAAATTTATTCTAGTGTCAATTGTAAAAGGTATCAAAGCTCCTTTATTGTCGCCATCCAGAAACGCTTCAAATCCAACACCAAGTCCAAATGAAAAATTTATACCAAAACCAAAACCAATTTCGGTAATATTTAAAAATCCTTTTTTCTTATATTCGATAGGATCATTGAGTCGGTTTTCTCTTGTAATTTTCTGAACTTCTTCCATCTTAAAAATAAAATAATTGTTATCATTAGATTTTATTTCTACACTTTTATTAGGAACCTGTTCAATAATTATTCCTCTAACAATAGCTCCATTTTTTAGATAAATAACATCTTCCAGTTTTTTTTCAGTGTTTACAGTATGGGAATCTTTAGAATTACCTTTGCTTTGACCATAACCTAAAACAGGCAGCAGCGTTAAAATAAAAATTAAATAGATCAGGATTTGTTTCATTTATACTTCAGCTAAATTCAAAAATTGGTGTTTTCAACTTCATATTTGAAAATTGAAAGACAAATTTAACAAAATATGGTTTTAAATAGCTTGTATTTAGCATCAAAATTTTGTAATTTTAGCTTTTCTAAAACCTATAATTGTGAGGAATACCTATTTCATTTCATATAAGACGCTCGTTACTAGTATAGTAATTTTATTAGGTTTTTTTGTTAATTGTTCTCTTGTAAATGCTCAATTTTATACAGGTTCTCAAATGGAGTTTGGAAAAAATAGGGTGAAATACGAAAACTTTTTTTGGACCTATTATAGTTA